>JAHIKR010000040.1 GCA_018897415.1 Pseudomonadota bacterium | reverse complement strand
GTTTGCTGATGGTCACCCTGTGTTGTCTTTCATCACTATCCCGCTTCGGCTCGTTTGAAGGGCTTCCCATCATGAAAGTTCCGGCAGGAATCATAACAAACTTCATGCCGATGGAGTTGGTAAAGCTCTTCTCTGAAGGTCTGGCAGGTTCTGCCGCCTGAATTTTTCCCCCCGGTTTTTGAGGCGCGGTTGCACAGGAGAATGAGCTAAGAATGCAAAGCAATACAACTGCGAGTTGATATCGACGAACAAGCATTGAAGGAACTCCTTTTCTATGGATGGCGCGAAAGTGAGAAGACAAGTGGACTATTAGGGACTATTAGGGGACGTCCTTGATAGGGGGCTATCCAACCGATAAAGCGTTTTAGCAATTGCAGAAGGCGACACCCCCAGATGACGGCCGGCTTCAGTTAGTGAAATGCCCCATTCTTCAACAAGTTTCTTCGCAAGTTGAGATCTAATCGCAGAAACTTTCTGACGCCGACTTCCTGATTTCAACGCCTCGACACTGACATTCTCTTTTTTACAGATTCTGTGAACATATGAAACAGTACGTTGCCAGCGCTCATGCACGGAAAACTGCTCTTTTCTGGCCGGATCTGATTGTTGAATCAACTGTTCTACAAATTCACTACTGCCCAAAATCCGCTCATCCGACTTCTCGCGCACACCAAGGCGGCGCAGGGCCTTGACCGCTGACCAGCCTCCCTGGGACCTTATCAGACCGCCTCCAACCAAATCAGAGCGCCGTCCCTGATCAATTCCCATTTTTACAAACCGGCGATAGGCCCTTTTTGCCTCGCCCTCCTTTGGCCCAAACTACTTAAGCACATAATCTCGGTCTTGCCAGTCATTTTTTACTTTGCCCATTAACACCGAATGACCACAATATCTGTACCGATCCAACTTTGCAAGATTATCTACCAACTTTGCCCGCAATGGATTCAAATGGATATATCTGACCAACTCCTTGAAATAGTAGTCTTCTTCACACACAATGGATTTGTAACGGTTCTGAAACAGATGCCCATGTCTGCGGTGGCGACGATTATACGAAACAGCATAACCGGATAAAAGTCGGCGCATATATCGGGGAAGACCGGAAGGGCCGCTACGCAAAAGAATATGCGCGTGATTGGTCATCAACGTCCAGGCATAGACTGAAGTCTCTGTTTCCAAGGCAATTGTACCCATACGCGCAACAAAATCCTGCCTGTCTTGATCATGGCTCACTATCTTTTTTCTCTCAATGCCCCGGATAATGACATGATGCAGGGTTCCAGGTGCATCCAATCTGGCTTGTCTTGGCATGATTTACCTCATCGCAAAATGACGGCTGTACCCATACCCTAGTATGTCTAATTAGTCAAGGACGTCCCCAAAGTTCCCCCACAATTTTTTTGTATCCTTCTTGATGCCCCATCATAGTATGTAATTCATCAATAGTCATGCCTGGATGAACTCTGCTAATTTTTTCCCCATGAAAACAACCAACAAGGGATAGCAACACTGATAAAAACACTGTTTGAAAAATTATAGTTCTCATGTATCTTCCTCACTTTGTTGCCCAACGAAATAGGATCACCGGCATATTATGTCCGGTGCATCCGGTGGTTATAAATATTCAAACTCTATCCGGTTACACTGGACACATCGCCCAAACTTTATTGTGATGGCAGAACATATCAATAAAATCATCCGGCAACATCTCTGGAAACCCCTCTTTAATACATTCCTCTTTGGTTATCCTGAACAGTGCTTCCGAATATATTGACTTAATTCTAATTTGGCAAATACGCTTTACCTTCTCGCCCTTTTTCAATCCCATTCCTTTTTCGACAGCATTAACAATATCGCCAGACTTCAAAAAACTCCAGCCAGTACGCCTTGTAACTGTTTTGGTTTTATTTCTTACTTGATCGGTTGTAAGCATAAAACTCATGTTTCTTGGCATTGTTTACCTCCAATGTATAACGATGAAGTCACCGGTCGGGTGCACTGACAGGTTAAGTGCCGCTCTACTCTAAATTTGCCTTGGCCTGTTCTGCTTGTGACAGAACCCTTTTTAAGTCGGCCCCTTGTCCAAGGCCTTTCTGGAGACCCTCTTTCAAATCCTCTATCGCAAGATCAAGGTATTTTTCCTTTGATTTCTTTGTTTTCAGCTTTTGCGCTTTTTCCATATGCCCCGTTGCCAGATTAAGAAATAGTTTGGTATGAAATTCGTCTTTTGTCTCCTGAATTACACGATCTATTTCGTTATACACTTCAGCAGAAACTAAACCTGATTGTTCTTTTCTTATTTCTTCATATCGCTCTAATAGAGTATTCATCCGGGATTCGGCAGTATCCCTTTTCTTGCTCGTAAGGGCGATTTCAATAGAATCTCGAATTATCTGGAGATTTCGGATCAATGCCGACCTTGGGAAATTAGATCTGGCAAGTTTCAAATTCATTTTTTTAGCTTCATCTGGATGCAGACGGTTATGGAGGACATATAGGGCGAGATCATCGAATGTTTTCTGTTCTTTTTGGCTCCTGCTAATATTATAAAATATGGCAAATCCGACAACAATTACACCGATCAAGCCTATTCCTATCCATCCGATTTTTTCATGAAGCCACACAAAGGGGTACACAATGATTCCGATCACAACCAGCCAGCCGATTAAAGTAGCTTCTGACTTTTTCATTCTCTCTTTTCCTTATGCACTTAACAATTATTATTTTAATATTGTTTTAAATAACATGCATATTGAGATAAATTTAAGCAAAAATTATGATTTTCATCGAAATATTGGTAATATTTATAATAAACATAAAAATATTTTAATATTGATTGTAAAAATTAGAATTAAAACCAGGAAAATAAGGGGTCAAGTCCACATTTGACCCTTGATTTTTCTATTTATAAACCATATCATTTTTATGTAATTGAAATCAATCCAAAATTTTAACTCCGCTGAATGTGACACGTATGCTTTTAACAAGGAGAATAAGGTAATATTTATGGGTGGCAGATTCGGAAAATACGGTGATCTAAAGAGAAAAGAGAGGCTCAAAACAAACAGACCTTTATGAGTGGACTTATGGGTGGACTTATGGGACGTTCCTTGAAATATTGATTACTTAAACGTCCCAGTACTCGCTCAAGACTTATATATATTATGGGACATCCTATAATGATGCTGTAAAGAAAAAAATGACTAAATTTTAATTGCTGTAATATAAGGGGGTTATTAGGAAAGCCTTATTTTAGATATAACTATACTGTTCCCATTTATGGGCTTTTTTCGGCGTATTTCTCACTTTTAGCGAATTTTCTATCTAATCGTTACAATTATCCGGCATATCACACGAAGGTGATCGCCCAGCATCCCTTATCCAGGTTAAAAAATTCAGAGAAATGCCCTATATTGTCCCCCCCGAGGTCCTGAGTGCCTCAACGTCCGTAATCGGGCTTTCTCGCCGAAGGTATTTGATTTATTCATTTTTTTCTTAGCACATATAAAAAATATTTAAAAGCCAATTATTTTTTAATATATAACGTTCCTTGAAATATTGATTACTTAAACGTCCCAGTACTCGCTCAAGATTTAATCGACATATCAATTTATCAAGGAACGTCCCGAAACTCCCCGAAACTCCCGTCCCGAAACTCCAAAGCAGCGCGCTTTTGCAGTCCCTCTGCAAGCGCATCGTTATGACCCTTTATGGAATTGAGATTAAAATAAAGAAGATAGTGATATAAATATATAAAATTCAGTAGAGGTCTCTCATTTTTCTTCATATGTATATAAATC
>JAHIKR010000349.1 GCA_018897415.1 Pseudomonadota bacterium | reverse complement strand
TGATAATTTAAAGGTTACGTTTCATGATTCCTGCAATACATCAAGAGGTATGGGATTTTTTGATGAACCCCGGTATGTAATTAAGAATGTATGCAATAATTTCTATGATATGCCCAGAAACTGCATACGTGAACAGACTTTCTGTTGTGGCAGCGGATCAGGTCTTAATGCAAGTGAAGACATGGAATTGAGATTGTCAGGAGGCCTGCCGAGAGCTAATGCAGTTAAATATGTTCAAGAGAAACACGGAGTTAATATGCTGGCCTGTATTTGCGCAATTGACAGGGCAGTTCTTCCACCGCTGATGAAATACTGGGTACCCGAAGTGGATGTCACCGGCATTCACGAGCTGGTAACTAATGCCTTGATAATACCTGGAGAGCAGGAAAAAACAGTGAATCTGCGTGGCGAAGATATTCCCAATAAGGATGAAATGGATCCTGAAGAATATTATACACGCCCCGCTTTTTCCGGCCGGTAGCGGGGGACCGATTTTGAGTAATGGAGGATGAAGTTGATGAATGATAAGAACAAGATAATTTTTGGCTTAATCATTTTTATTGCAATTGTAACGTTTCCTTTTTTGTATAATTTAGGAAGAGCATCCACCGTACCTGAGCCAAAGCTGTCTGAAAAAGCAAAAGCTGCAAAAGAATGTATTAAGCCTAAAGAGGATATGAAGCAAGAACATATGCAGATTCTTGATTTGTGGAGAGATACAGTAGTGCGGGATGCAAACAGGGTTTACAAGACCAGCAAAGGAAAGACATTTAACATGAGTCTTTCCACTGGTGAAGATTCGTGCACGGGATGTCATGAGAATAAGGCTGAGTTTTGTGATAAATGTCATAATTATGCTTTGGTAGACCCTTACTGCTGGGATTGCCACATAGCGCCGGAGGAGAAGAAGCCGGAGGAGAAGAAGTAATGGAAAACAGCAGAAGAAGCTTCTTAAAAGTAGCTGGAATAACAGCTTTAGGGTTAGGGACAAAGCCCGTTCTTGATGTATTTGCTGCATCAGGAGGACACGGCGCAGAACCCAAACCGGAAGTCTCTAAAAATGAAAAAGCCCTTACAGCTAAGAGATGGGGTATGGTAATAGACACCAGGAAATTTCACTCAAAAGCAGATCTTGAGCCGATGATTGAGGCCTGTCATAAAATCCATAATGTTCCCAAACTTACAGAGCCAAGACATGAGATCATGTGGCTCTGGGAGGATGAGTACAAGCATGTCTTTACTCATATTGAACATGAATTAATTAATGACAGAATTAAACATCTGCCATTCCTGGTATTATGCAATCATTGTGAAAAGCCTTCATGTGTCAGAGTCTGTCCTACGAAAGCTACATTTCAAAGGGATGACGGGATTGTTTTGATGGACTTTCACAGATGTATTGGGTGCAGATTCTGCATGGCAGCATGTCCATATGGATCAAGAAGTTTTAACTTCAGAGATCCGCGCCCTTTTATCAAAGAGCAAAACAAGGAATTCCCTACAAGGATGAAGGGGGTTGTGGAAAAGTGCAATTTTTGTGCGGAAAGACTGGCTGTTGGTAAAATGCCAGCCTGTGTTGAGGCATCAAATGGAGCAATGACAGCCGGCGATCTTGAAGATCCAGGGTCAGAAGTAAGAGAACTATTAAGAACAAATTACACTATTCGACGTAAACCAGACCTCGGTGCTGGACCGTCTGTTTACTACATAGTATGATGAGGTGGTTATGCTTGAATTAGCTCTTAAAGGAGACAAGAAATACTGGGGATTAGTAATTGCATTGCTTACCCTTAGCGGAGTTGGCTTTGCTGTTTATCTGAAGCAGCTTGATTTTGGTTTGGGAATTACAGGTATGAGCAGAGATGTTTCCTGGGGTTTTTACATCGCCCAGTTTACATTTCTTGTCGGTGTGGCTGCGGGGGGTGTTATGGTGGTTCTTCCCAAATATCTCCATGATTATAAAGCCTTTGGCAGAATTACGATTTTGGGAGAGTTTTTGGCCATTTCTGCAGTTACAATGTGTTTATTGTTTATTATTGTAGACCTTGGGCAGCCGATGAGGATACTTAATGTTTTACTGTACCCCTCACCCGGTTCCGTCCTTTTCTGGGATATGATCGTATTAAATGTGTATCTTTTGTTAAATATAGTAATCGGCTGGAATGTTCTTGAGGCTGAGCGAAACAATGTTCATTATGTGAGCTGGGTGAAACCATTGATAATTATATCGATCATATGGGCTCCAGCCATACATACTGTTACGGCATATCTTTACTGCGGTTTGCCTGGAAGAGGATTCTGGCTGACTGCTATTCTTGCGCCAAGATTTCTTGCATCGGCATTTGCTTCAGGGCCGGCGTTGCTAATTTTGCTATGCCTTATTATCAGGAGGTTTACTAAGTTTGATCCAGGAAGAGAGCAGATTCAATCTTTGGCCAAGATAGTTACTTACGCCATAATTATAAATGTATTTTTCTTTCTCTGTGAAGTGTTTGTGGTATTTTACAGCAGAATACCGAGTCATATGTCTCACCTGCAATATCTTTTTGTTGGACTTCACGGGCATGGAGCTCTAGTTCCATGGATGTGGACAGCAATGGCTTTTATGGTGACAAGCATTGTTTTACTGGTAATTCCGGCTGCAAGAAAGCATGAGGGTGTACTTGCCTTTGCTTGCGCAATATTATTTATCGGTGCATGGATTGATAAGGGCATGGGTATGATTTCAGGTGGTTTTGTACCCAACCCGCTTCATCATGTTACTGAATATATGCCTACGCTGCCTGAAATCCTTATCACTCTTGGCGTATGGGCAACCGGATTTCTCATATTAACAATTCTATTTAAGGTCGCTGTGGGTGTTAAGGAAGAAGTTTCAGGCGTAAAAGATACTTGTGAGAGCTGTTAAGTATAAGAAATAGATATAATTATCGCTGATTAAAAAAGGGTTTGTTCTATGAATTGGACAAGCCCTTTTTGTTTTTAATCCACAGATTACCCCAGTACGATCTCCCGGACCTACGGGGCGGGCGCAGATTACACAGATTTTCGTTAATTATTGGGTTAAATTCCCAGAAGCTTGCTACGGGGTAGTTCATTTATACGAGACGAGACGAGATTTGCCGCAGAACACATATAAACCGGATTTTTCGGCAAGGCACGCTATTGTGATGTTTAGCTGTGATGCAAGCTTGACAGCATTGGATGTTGGACGTGATATTGCAAGAATCACAGGGATGCCAGCCATAGCGGCTTTTTGAACAAGTTCACAACTTATTCGCGAAGAAAGAATTAAAAGAGAGGCTTTGCAAAGCGTGTTATCGAGAAAGAGCTTGCCTATTGTTTTATCAAGAGCATTATGCCGGCCAACATCTTCAGAAACAGATAATAGTTCAAAATCTGAGCTGTAAAGGGCGGCTGCGTGAGATGAGCGAGTGATTTTTCGTAAGGGCTGAATTGAGGAAAGATTTTCGAGGCAGTTCAAAGCATTACTAAAGTCCAATTTAATATCATCTTTTTTTACAGGGTAAATTTTCTGGGAGTGATTTCTAATTACATGTGAATAGCCAATATTAAATTCCTTTTTAGATGATAAAGAAAATTTTTCAAACAGTTGAAAAATTTCATTTCTTTTTGATTTTTTCAGTGAAAGAATAACTTCATTACCATCTGATTTATTTGAAAAAGATAGTGATTCAATATCGTCCGGTTTATTCACAATACCCTCGGAAAGACAAAATCCGGCGGCAAGTGGTAATTCGTCGCCAGGAGTTCGCATTATAATAGAATATAATCTATCCTGTATAATTATTTTAAGAGGTTTTTCACTAATTAGCTTGTGATGGGAAGAAGCGGTGCTCTTTTTATCCATATAGACCGCTGAATGTTTTAAAAAAGTATCCAAAATATACCACCTTTTTATGAAAGTTGAGTACATATAAATAAATAAGGTTCACGGTTCACGGTTAAACAGCAATGAAGAAATTAAGGCAATCAACCCTGAAACTTTGAACTGTTACGTTTATATTTACTGTTAAATCAAAATGCAAATATATCTTGACAAAAATTATGAATAGAATAGATATTAATACTTTTAATTTTGAATATTATTGTAGTTTATCAGGGAGGATAATTTTATGTACGCTGTAG
>JAHIKR010000348.1 GCA_018897415.1 Pseudomonadota bacterium | reverse complement strand
TGAAGACCCTGCTGTTGATTCCATTTTTAAGACTTCTAATTATTTAAAACATGCTGCAGTTAATTAGATACATATCATACAAAAAGAATAAACTAAATCTCTTGGCGCAGCCTTACGAATATGGACGTCCCGCATTCTGACTATTCCCACAGATTTCATGATTGTTGACCAAAAATCAGCCGGTTTTCATCTTTTGAGATATTTGTCTAATTTTGTTGACCTTTTGAATTTTTATATTGTAGAAGTCAATAAAAGACCGGCCAATATAGACGGCTTCGTAAAAAGTCCATTTTCTGCGTTGCTCTGCATCCTTCGTCGTTGCGGCGTAGCTATAAGTACGCCTCTCTCCTCAGGATTTGCGCGCCTTGAAACTGAAGCTTTTTACTTTGCCGTCTAAATTTTAACTTTTTGCGAATTCATAATTATTTAATTATAACATATTTTCGAATATTTTGATGAATTAAAATGGATTACATCGCTGGCTATATAGGCAAAAAAGCCACTATCACTACAAACCACATCTTAAACTTATTCGCCTTTACGCACAGAATATTTGTTCTGATATTTCAAAGACCCAGGGCAGGCAGAGCTCTTGTCAGAAGAGTTACTCTTGAGCAGGTTTATTTTACCTGTGTCCAGGCCCTGCCTATTATTATTCCGATAGCACTTGTTTTTGGAAGCATGCTAATCATACAATTTGCCAAGGTTTCAGGCCAGTACGATCTTGGTAAAACAATGGTAATGCTGATTGTTAGAGAGCTTGGTCCCGTTGTAACAGCACTTTTGGTCCTATTAAGATCAGCAACCGCTGTAGCCATAGAGATCAGCTATATGAATGTTCTCCATGAAATAGATGCCATTGAAATGGCAGGAATTGACCCGATGCGTATAGTCTGTCTGCCAAGATTAATCGGGATAACTTCTGCTATACTTTGTCTTTTTATAGTTTTTGATCTGGTAGCTATTATTGGAGGTTATTTGATAGTTTGGGTATTTACATATATACCCATGGGCGACTTTATGACACAGATAGGAAAAGCTATAACCGCCACTGATATCGCCGTTGGAATTATAAAGGCTATATTCTTTGGAATCGCAATTACCGCTACATGTCTTAAGCATGGCTTCAGTATAAAAAAACTTATTACAGACATACCGGTCAGCACTTCCAAAGCCGCTGTTGAATGTTTTTTCTACTGCCTGGTCATCAATGTTATCATATCGATATTGTTTTACATGTAAAGTATATAGGCTGAAGGTGGAAGGTGGAAGGCTGTCAGGGAGCTTTAGCCTTCAGCCTTCAGTCTATTCACCTGCGTAGTTACGAGAAAAAAATGTATTTGATCAATCTTGTTGATTATACTATTGATTCCCCGGAAAGAGATTGTTGCCTTAATAAATTGAATTTCGGTCTTTCCCAGGGCGATGCTTTTGCAATAATTGCTGATTCTCCTGACCGTGCCCATATGTTTCTTAAGGCACTTGCAATGCTTGTGAAACCTGTATCCGGCGATTTCTACTTTAAAGATAAAAAAGTGGATTTTTCAGACTATCGAAACCTTTTGCCCTGTAAAAAAAAGATAGGTTATATTGCTTCGGATGCAGCAATGATCAGCAATATAACTGTCAGGGAAAATCTTCTTTACATGAGATACTATTTTGAAAACTCACTTTCACTGTCTTTAGATGAAAAGGCGGATAACTTATGCAAAATTTTCAGCATTCATGATAAACTTAATGTGCGTCCCGGAAAGCTTCGCAGTGTAGATTTGAGGATAGCCATTGCAATACGCGAACTTAGTAAGTCTCCTGATTTACTTCTCCTTGAACGTCCTGAAGACTTCATAGGACACACCAACTTTGATCTTTTTACAGAAGTTTTAAGGGATTTGGTGTTGACCAAACTTCCTATTGTTTTTATATCTTATGACAAGGATTTCATTGAAGAGTTTTCCAACAAGAAAATATTTCTAAAAGATGGAACTTTAGACATCGTCAAATAGTTGATTCGAAAATAGCCAAATGGGTTTTATTTACCAGTTAACTAATATACTATTTAACCATTTAACGAGATCTGTATGGAAGTCGATTACAATAAAAAAGAGAAAATAGTCGGAACGTTTGTAATAGGCATAGTGGTCCTTATGCTTGCAATGTTGATTATAATAGGCAGGGGCAAGGACTGGTTTAAAACATATGTTACCTATTATACGACATTTGATGAAAGTTATAATCTTAAAGAAAACGCTGCTGTTAAACTATACAGAGCAGATATAGGAAAAGTAAAAAAGATCATACTTGCTGAAGATAAAGTAAGAGTTAAATTGGTTATTTTGGAAGATTATTCATCCAGAATCAGAAGCGATTCCGTGGCGATTGTTGACAGTCCCACTTTTATAGGTTCTGAATACATCTCCATAATACCTGGCACGTCTGATGCTCCTTTGATTGAAAAAGGCGGTGAAATTCCTTCCAGGGGGAAGAAGTCTGTTTCTGATATTCTTGCAGAATTTGAGGTGGAGAAAACAGCCAAAATGGTTATTCCAGCGATACAGGATGTTGCAGAAGTTGCTCAAATAATGAGAGATCCTAAAGGACCTTTGTTTACAGCACTTGATAGTTTTAACAAAACACTTTTTTCTTTAGAGAGAGTTGCACATGATATAGAAGCAGGGAAAGGTACTATCGGGGGAATAATCAGATCCAGGGTGATATTGGATAAAATTCTTAGCGATCTTGATAAATTGGATGAAATCCTTGAAAATATAAATAAAGCTTCCTCAAAGACTCCTGGAATAATGGGCCAGGTACAGGACAACCTTACGGCAGTAAAAAAGATAGGCGATGATGTGTCAGAAAGTGTTTCAAGCATTAAAAGGATAATAAAACAAGTTGAAGAAAATCGTGATATCCCTGAAATTACTCGTTCTGTAAAAAATGGAATTCAAGAAATAAGAGATGGTGTAGATGAAATAGATAAAGTTGTTCAGTCTCTTCAGGAGAATTTCTTGATAAAGCCGAATCTTCCCCCTGAGGAGAAGCCGGAGAATATTGACGCCGGGCTCCGGCAGTAAGTTAAGAATGCTGATATCAGGTGTCGTTCAAAGAACTTTTCTCAAAGACCCCTTCATCAAGGGATTCCAACGCATGTATAATAGAGACCTTTGCAAAACGTCCCCTTTTGCCTCCCGCCCGTGGCGGGATCAGACTCAAATTTTAAGCCTCGAAATACTCAATGTATTCCTGCAGTTAATCCCGCTTGCAGCGGGATTGCCTTCCTTGAACTTGAATCCCGCTTATAGCGGGAAACATTTTTCAAAGGTCTCTAATAATCGAATGGTATATTTAGTAGTTCTAATTGTATTATGCGGCTGTTTCGGTTGTGCACAAAAAACCAGGATTACTGTGATTAGACATGCCGAAGTATCTCTTCAAGGCATTAGAACACTGGCTATACTGAAGTTTGACGGCATGTACGAAGAGATGGTTCGAAAAGCACTTTATAATAAAATAATTAAGGCTCAAAATTTAAATAAAATTGATGACATTCGAGTTATAAATGTTGATCAAAACAGCCTTGAATATTTTGATTATGATATGGATTTTTCCCAGGACTTTGAAGGGTTGCGTGCGGACTGTGTTATTTCAGGCGAAGTTGCTGCCACTGTAAAAAACGTTCATGATATCGAAAAAGTAAGGATACAGGAGGGAACCGGTGAGTATAAGGAAGGCAAGAATGTGTTCGGGCAGGAAGCGGAAGTGGAGATTCAGCGAACTGTTATAATAGAAGTTCCCTATGTTATGCGGCAAGCCAACATTACTGTAAATTTTAATATATTTAACCCGAAAACCAAACAGCGTATTTTTGCTGATAAGTTTTCGGAAGAATATAAAGAAAAGTTTGGTGGAGATAATGAATATAGAAGTTCTTCAGGAAGTACAATAAGTCAGCTTCCTTCGCACAATCTAACCCTGGAAAAGCTTTCTGATAAAGTTGCCTCAAGGATCGTTGCAAAACTTTCTACTATCGAGATTACCGGAGTTGTAAAATTTGATAACGGCAGTAATAAATATGCGATGGGCATAGGCGGTAACAAGAAGGTTAAAGAAGGGATTAAATGCGCCAGGAATGGAGAATGGGAAAAGGCCAGGAAGATGTGGGAGGATTTGCTAAGTAGCGAACCGGAAAATTCAGCAGCTTTCTATAATCTTGGTATTGCTTATGAGAGAATTGGAGATTTTGAAAACCTAAAGATAGCGCAAAAGATGTATAAAAAAGCGGTCAAATATGGAGACAAAGGTATTTATTTAGATGCTCTATATAGAGTAAAGACTACAATCAGTTATTTTTCAAATGGACAGCAGACAAGATGATCACACAAAACTTAGGGTATATAAGGTGAATAGGCTGAAGGCTGAAGGCTGAAGGTGGAAGGCTGTCAGGGAGCTTCAGCTTTCAGTCTATCCACCTGAGTAGTTAAAATTTGAGTTATGTAATAGGTTTTAAGCCACCCAGACTCGTGTCCGGGTGGCTTTTTTAATGGAGGTTTATAATTTGGCGAAGCTGCTTGTAATTGATAATTATGATTCTTTTACATATAATCTGGTGCAAATGTTTATGAATTATGATCTTTCTATTAAGGTGTACAGAAGTGACAAAATTTCTCTTGACGGTGTCGAAGCAATATGCCCGGACTATGTGCTTATCAGTCCTGGGCCCAAAGGTCCATCCCATTCAGGGATATCTATTCCGCTGATTAAATTTTTAAACGGCAGAGTCCCCGTCTTTGGTGTTTGTCTGGGCATGCAGTGTATTAATGAAGCATTCGGAGGCAGCACTGTTAGATCTCCAATACCGGTGCATGGAAAAGTAAGCATGATTTACCATAATAATGATGGAATCTTCAAAGGGCTTCCTTCTCCCTTTGCTGCGGCCAGATATCATTCATTGATGGTGAAACTTAAGCAGGACGAACTTATAGTAACCTCTCAAACCAGTGATGGAGTTATCATGGGGCTTTCTCACCAAAAACTTCCGATTCACGGAGTTCAGTTTCATCCGGAAAGCTTTCTTACGGAAAAAGGATTTTTACTGGTTGAAAATTTTCTCAGACTTGGGCCGCTTGCAGATAGAGTTACTTATGAAAACCGCTGAATCCTCAATGGATGAAATAAAAAAAATAACCGGTGAGATTGATGGTATTCATACTGAAAACATTGAATTAGGCGAATCTTTCCTTGATTTTGCCTCTCGTTTTGCCTCAATGCCCGGCACGGTTATTCTTATGAGCGGAGGAGATAATGACTGTTCAAGATACCATATACTTGGCGCAAAACCCTGGCTGACTTTTGCCGGACGCATCAATGACATGGAAATCAAAGCCGAAGATCATAGCTTTAATTTTAAGGCTGATCCCTTTGATACGCTTCGGAATATCTTAAATGCTTACAGGCCGTATGTTCGGCATTTGCACGACCATAATATACAATCACCTTTTGCTGCAGGCATTTTGGGATACCTGTCTTACGATCTTAAAGATTCTCTTGAAGAACTTCCACGAACTTCTATAGATGATCTTTATCTTCCGCATATATGCTTTTTTGCCCCTTCAATAATAGTTATACATGATCGAAAGGAAGACAGAACATCTCTCTTTATTCCTGAACGCGTTGTTTCCGGAGAAAGCGTTTTAAGCAAAGACCTTGAAGTTTTTAGAAATATACTGGCATCAAAACAGCCGCTAATGGAGAATTTTAGCGGAGATATAGATGGATTTCGATCAAGTTTTACAAGATCAAAATACATAAATGCCATTAAGCAGATAAAAGAATACATTGCATCAGGCCATGTATATCAGGTGAACCTTTCCCAGCGTTTTGAAATGAGTTTTAGGGGCAGCGCTTTTAGTCTGTTTAAAACACTTTATAAACTTAATCCAGCGCCTTTTTTTTCTTATATAAATGCCGGAGATCATATTATTGTTTCCACATCGCCTGAACGTTTTCTTCTTCAGTCGGGCGATCGGCTTGAAACCAGGCCAATAAAGGGCACAATACCCAGGGGAGAAAACCTTGATGAGGATAAAAAACGCGGCCTTGAACTTAAAAACAGCGGTAAGAATGATGCCGAGCTTTCGATGATAGTTGATTTGTTGCGTAATGATCTGGGAAAGATATGTGAGGCAGGATCTGTTCGTGTGGCTGAGCACAAAAGACTTGAGGCATACAAGAATGTTTTTCATCTTGTGTCAATTGTTGAAGGAATTTTGGGCAGAGATCGTGATGCAGTGGATATCATCAAAGCCACATTTCCCGGTGGTTCGATAACAGGTTGCCCTAAAATCAGATCAATGGAGATAATAGATGAACTGGAGCCGCACAGGCGTCATATATATACAGGTTCCATAGGATACATAAGTTTTCACGACACAATGGATCTTTCTATTGCTATCCGTACGGCCACAATAGTTAATAAAAAAATCATATTTTCGGTTGGAGGAGGTATTGTCTTTGATTCGGATCCATCTGATGAGTATGATGAAACAATGCATAAAGGCAGAACGCTTATGGAGGTCTTCAAAGGAAAAGAAGAAGAATTAAGCAGCAAAAACTATGTCTGGATAAACGGAAACATTGAACCCATAGAGCTTGCGAAAATAAATGTTACAGATCAGGGTTTTTTGTTCGGATATGGTTTTTTTGAAACAATCAGGGTAGATAAAGGGAAACCGCAATACCTTAAAGAACATATTTCAAGATTTAATCAAACCTGGAAATATCTTTTTTTTGAACGAGTTCCGGATTTGACCTGGCAGGATATTATATATCAGGTAATTTCCGGTAACGGGCTGCTGGAAGAAACCGCGGCAGTTAAAATTGTTGCGTCAAAAGGAAACTGTGAAAAGTCTTTTTTTGATTTCACGCTGATCGTTATGGCTAAACCATATATTCACCGGCTGGCAGAAAAAAAAGAGCAAGGGCTAAACCTTGTTGTTTACCCGAAGCCGCGCCAGACACCT
Source organism: Pseudomonadota bacterium (assembly GCA_018897415.1). Taxonomy (GTDB): domain Bacteria; phylum Desulfobacterota; class Desulfobacteria; order Desulfobacterales; family ETH-SRB1; genus B13-G4. The sequence continues at coordinate 8,167 of JAHIKR010000348.1, read as the reverse complement.
CTCGCTGATTACAAAACCCTGAATTATTTATATTATCTGCTTGCTGGAGAATGGGCGAAGAAAAAGGGGGCTGATGAAGCACTCATATTGAATCCAGACGATACGATCTCTGAAACAAATACAGCAAATATCCTGCTGATCAAGGATAAAACTTTCATAAGACCGGTTTCGCCACATGTGCTGTCCGGTGTTATGGAAAAGGTCGTGCGCGAACTCCTTTCAAATTGGGGCTACATGTCAGAAAGTAAAAAGTTGTATCCTGAAGATTTATTTTTAGCTGATCAGGTTATTATCACCAATTCACTTATTGGTGCTATTCCGGTTCTGAGCATTGACGGAAAAAAACTGAAAAAACCCACAGACCTTTGGATGAAGATAAACAATGCGGTCCTATAAGTAATTTTGGTAAACAGGTCTTGACTTAAGAGCGACATTACGTTAAAAGGCCACACATTAATTACTAGCTTATTCCTAATAATGAAATATTTCAAAAAAATAAGAGAAGGTTTTTATATGCTTAGATTTGGTGCAGGTTCTTCAGATATGAGAAAAATATTAAAAGATGATATTTTTTTATTAAGGTTAAAACTTATTGTCATAATGTGTAAGGCCTATCTGCATGATTATCCCATGGGGAAATATCGAAGGGAAGCAATAATAGAAAATGCTCGAAGTGTTTTTGATTTGTTGTCGCAGATATCAAGTGAGTATGCTGAAAGATATGGCCATATCTTTAACCTTCAAACATATGCGGAATCAAAAGGAGAGAAAAATTTATATTTTGATGTGTTTCAACAGAGAGTCCATCTTCTTGCAGTAATGGCTAAAGCTTTAGCTGAAGGAAGTCCGATGGGTTATTTTAGAACAAAAGCCCTTAAAGATAATATAGATAGTATTTGCGAAGTTATTACATTTAACAGCAACGTAGGCGATATCAAATTCTTAAAAGTAGCGTGAGGATAGCCATTAGATCGAATGTAAAAATTGCCGTGGTTGATGATGATAAGTTGACCAGGGATCTTGTGGTCAATGCGTTGATGTACTGCGTAAATAGAGATGTGTTATCGTTCGAGAACGGTTTCTCAGCCTTGGCTTATTTAGATACCGATAAAGACAGTCCGGACATTATTGTCTCCGATGTTGATATGCCGGAGATGAATGGGCTGGCGCTGCTTGAGAGCATAAAGAAGAAATGGCCTAGTAAAATATGTGTTATAATGTCAGAAGATCCTGCCAGTGAAAAATCTGCAAGTGATTTAGGGGCAGATGCCTTTTTAGCTAAACCTTTCAAAATAACCGACCTCTTTAACATCGTACAGAAATACATTGTAGATACTGAATAGAAAAGATTGGTGCATATTCTTGACGATCCGGTAAAAAGTCAAAATTTAGATGGCAAAGTAAAAAGTCCAAATTCAAGGCGCGCGAGTTTCGTGCCATGAGGCGTACTTAGCGTACGCCGCAGTGACAACGGAATGAAGCGCAACGCCGAAGTTGGACTTTTTACGAAGCCGTCATTCTTGGGCATGCTTAACAAGATGCCCCAATTCAGGAAAGATAATATGCTTACAAGCGAGCTTGCAAGCTTTAAGGCTGCCCGGCAGACAGAAAAGTATTGTTTTATTTATTATGCCGGCGGTCGCCCGAGACAAAATAGCAGCGGAATCAATTTTTTCAAAGCTGAGCTGGGCAAAGAGCGGCCCGAATGCTGTTAGCTCCTTTTCAAATAATGGAATCACCGCTTCAATAGTTACATCTTTGCTGCTTATACCGGTTCCACCTGTCATTAATATAACCTGAGGTTCATGACTGTGTATAGCATCAAGGATATTTTCGGTTATGGCTTGTATCTCATCTTGTATAATATGGTGAAATATAACTTTGTGCCCTTCTTTTAAGGCTCTATTGTTTATCCATAATCCGCTTTTATCATCTTTTAAGGATCGAGTGCTTGAAACAGATATAATTCCAAGTTTGATTTTCTTGGGAGCGTTTTTTTTATGTTCAATTGTACCCATGATTTAAAAGAAAATATCAATGTCCAGCGGCGCGGTTTTCTATGACAACGCAGTCCTGGCCATCATGTTCGGTAAGCAAAACATTTACAGTTTCTGAGCGTCTTGTTTCAACAAATTTTCCAACATAGTTGGCCTGAATTGGAAGTTCTCTGTGGCCTCTGTCAACAAGGACTGCAAGTTCAATACGATCGGGCCTGCCAAAATCAATAATAGCATCCATGGCAGCTCTTATTGTCCGGCCTGTAAAAAGAACATCATCTATTAGAATAATTTGTTTCCCATCGACAGGGAATGATATATCTGTTGCCTGAACGATGGGGTGGTGGCTGATTCTTGTCCAGTCATCGCGATACAGATTTATATCAATATTGCCTGTCGGTAATTCAATGCCTTCAATTTCATTAATCTTGGACTGGATACGTTTTGCAAGATAAACTCCTCGGGTATGAATGCCTATCAGACTGAGGTTATCAGCGCCCTTGTGTACTTCAAGGATCTTATGAGTGATTCTTGAAAGTATACGGTCTATATCAGATGCATCCAAAATTGTATCGTGTTCGCTTTCGCTCATTGTTCTCTCCGGTATATTTATATAGATTATTATGCTTAGAGTAATACTCTTTTATATCATTAAGTAAGGTAATATCAAGATTTATATCTATCTGCATAATTAATAAAATTCAGACAAGCCGGAATTGCCTTGATTTTGGCCTTTATTTTATCTATTTTGATTAACCGTGAACCGTGAACCGTGAACCATGAACCATGAACCGTTCAAAAAGGTCTTAATGTAATGAAATTCCCCTGTACAGGAGTGATATTGGCGGGCGGGCAGAACGAGCGCTTTTCGGGCATGAACAAAGCATTTATAAGTGTTGGCGGAAAGCGTATTCTGGACAGAATATATGAAATATTTGTTTCCCTTTTTGATGAGATTATCCTGGTTGCCAATGACCCGCTTAAATATCTTGAATGGGATTTACATATTGTGTCTGATATATTCCCATTTAGAAGTTCTTTAACAGGAATACATACAGGACTTTTTTTTACAAATAATTTTTATACATTTATTACGGCATGCGATGTGCCATTCCTGAAAAAAGAGTTGGTTGAAACTATTATTAATAGTATAGAAACGGGAGTTGACGTTATTATACCGGAAACTTTAAATGGGATAGAACCGCTTTGTGCGGTATATTCAAAAAGATGTTTTAAGCCGGTTGAAAATAATTTGATTCAAAAAGAGCTAAAGATTGAACAGTTCTTTAAAAAGGTAAGAGTCAAAAAGCTTCCTGAAAATGTTTTGCGTGAAAAGGATCCTGATCTGATTTCTTTTTTTAATATTAATACTCCTGATGATCTGGCCAGGGCAGAAGCTCACGCACGGTCGGTTTTTGTTTAATAAAGTAAAATGTTACAATGAATTTAGTCTCACTTATAGAAACTATTAAGAGACATCCGCATTACGACAGAGTTGGAATGATTCTTTGCCATAATGGAGTCGTGCGGGGCACATCACGAGATGGCAGGAAAATATCAGGGCTGAATATCACGGTGGATTACGAACAACTGCATAAGGTGATGGAGAAGCATAAAAAAAGGCCGGGCATTATTGAAATACTGGTTAAGATAGCAGAAGACAAAGAACTGTCAGTAGGAGATGATGTTATGCTTCTTGTTGTTGCCGGCGACATCCGCGAGAATGTTATAAAAGTGCTCAGTGAAGCTATTGATGATATTAAATCAACTGTTACTAAAAAGACGGAGTATTTTATGTCTGCATTTTCTCATATTGACAATGAGGGGCGCTCGCAAATGGTCGATATAACAGATAAAGAACCCACATTAAGGTCAGCGGTAGCTCAAGGGGTTGTTTCAATGAAGCCTTCAACATTTGAAATGATCTATAATAATACAATAAAAAAGGGTAATGTACTTGATACTGCTAGAATTGCCGGAATAATGGCGGCAAAAAAAACCTCAGAATTAATTCCAATGTGCCATCCAATTAATATCTCACATATAGATATCAGTTTTGAACCGGATAAAGATAAAAGTTCAATCAAGGTCAAAACTTTGGTACGGCTTTTCGGTCAGACAGGTGTTGAGATGGAGGCTCTCACAGCGGTATCCGTTGCAGCCCTTACAATATATGATATGTGTAAGTCGCAAGATAAAAAAATAATTATATCAGATATATGTCTTCTTGAAAAATCAGGGGGTAAAAGCGGAACATTTGTAAGAGAAGAGAAAAATATATGAATTCATTGGGGTACATAGCTTTCTTTATTATAGGCACAGCATTTGGTTTTTTGATAGCCTGGTTTTTTGCGAGGTCAAAATTTTCAAAGGAATTTCTGGAGATTTCTAAAGAGCTTTCTTCAGCATTAAGCAGACTGGAACAGATGGAAGCCCTTAAAAAGGCACTTGAAGAACGCGCCCAGGAAATTAATTCTCTTAATTCAACAATTACAGAGCTGAAAGAGCATCAGGCAAAGCTGGAAACAATTATCGATAAAGAGAGAATAGCTGTAAAAGAAAAAATAGAAATGCTTGAGGATATCCGGAACAATATGGTAGATACTTACAAAGCAATTTCAGCCAGTGCTTTAAGGGAAAATAACCAGACTTTTCTTGACCTTGCAAAAACTACGCTTTCAAAATATATGGAAGTGGCCAAAAGTGATTTTAATATGCGCAGCAAAGAAGTTAAAGATATTGTCATTCCTGTCAGAGATGCTCTTGATAGATATGACCAGCATATTCAGGCTATGGAGAGATCGAGGGAAAAAGCATATGGTGGGCTTTCTCAGCAGGTATATTCCCTTATGGAAACCCAGCAGACCCTCCAAAAAGAAACAGGCAATCTTGTAAAGGCTCTTCGCGTGCCGCATGTTAGGGGGCGTTGGGGAGAAATTACCCTTAAGCGTGTTGCTGAGCTTGCCGGCATGCAGAACCGCTGTGATTTCTTTGAGCAGCAGTCGGCTTACGATGAAAATGGCATTATGCGGCCTGATATGGTTGTCTATCTCCCAGGCAATCGTCAGATTGTTGTAGATGCCAAGGCTCCTCTTTCAGCATATCTTGAAGCGCTGGAAGCAGAGACGGAAGAAGAACGCGAGATATTGATAGCTACACATTCAAAACACATTCAATCGCATATGCATAAACTGGCACAGAAGGCATACTGGAAGCAGTTTACTCCAACCCCTGAATTTGTTGTATTGTTTATTCCGGGTGAAAACTTCTTTAGCGCAGCTCTTGTCAAAAACCCTCAGCTTATAGAAGAAGGTGTAAATAAAAGAGTTATCCTGGCAACTCCAACTACTTTGATTTCTCTTCTAAAGGTCGTTTTCTTTGGATGGCGCCAGGAAAATGTTTCTGAAAATGCAAAGGCTATAAGCGAACTCGGACGTGAGCTTTATACTCGACTCAATTTAATGGCGGAACATATCAACAAGCTTGGCCGTGATATTGAACGATGCACTGGCACATATAACGATGTTATAGGTTCTTTTGAGCGCAGAGTCCTTACATCTGCACGCAAGTTCAAGGAGCTTGGCATTTCTCTGCCGGGCGATAAAGATATTGTTCGTATTGAGCCTGCTGAAGAGAAAGCCCGTAAAATCGACATAGATGGTAGCGAATGAAACACTCGTTATTCTTATTATATTTATCTGCAATTACTGTTCTGTTTTGTTTCTTTTTTTTAGCCGGATGTTCTGTTCTTAAAATACATCCGTCTTTAAAAGATGAATTTGCGATGCAAAGAGTTCCTTCTTATAGGTATCCTGAATTTTCAGATGATATGGTCTGCGATAGTTTAGAATATGGAATTTCGCAGAGCATTTCATATCTCAAAAAGCTTCCTTCTTCCAGGCAGTTCAGATTCGGGGAAGACAGCTTTAATGCTATTCATATGATCAAGTCCATGGAGTATTTTCTAAATTTTATACAGACCAGGCCATCAAAAGATGAACTTAATAGGTTTATTAAATCGAATTATTTTGTTTACAAATCGATCGGCGGCAGGGATGGTCATGTCCTTTTTACAGGTTATTATGAACCCATCCTGAAAGGCAGTCTTGAGCAGAATACTGAATATAGAATCCCGATTTATGCTCGTCCATGCGATTTAACTACCGTTGATCTTTCGTTATTTATTCCTAACTTAAAAAATAAAAGAATAATTGGAAGATACACCGGCCGGACGGTTGTTCCCTACTTTGAACGGGATGAAATTGAATACAAGGGAGGTCTGGAAGGCAAGGCGGAAAAAATTGCCTGGATTAAAGACCCGATTGATCTTTTTTTTCTTCAAATTCAGGGCTCCGGAAGAATTTATTTTGATAACGGGAAGACAATTAATGTCCATTATGATATAACAAACGGACATCCATACAGAAGCATAGGCCGATTACTTATTGAAGAAGGAATAATAGAAAGATCAGAAATGTCTATGCAGAAAATTCGTGCTTATCTGAGTGAACATCCAGAAGAGGTCAGGAGTATATTAAATTTTAACCCAAGCTATGTTTTTTTCAAGATAGAGGAAGATGGGCCTTTAGGTTATCTTGAAGTTAAATTAACTCCTGGCAGGTCTATAGCCCTGGACAGGAGAATATTTCCTTTGTCGGCTCTTGCTTTTATAGAAACGAAAAAACCTTTGATAAATGGTGATGGGGAAATTCATAATTGGACAAATTTTGGCAGATTTGTTCTGAATCATGATACAGGAGGGGCTATACGTGGACCTGGCCGTGCAGATCTATTCTGGGGAAACGGTCCATACGCTGAGATAGCGGCAGGTCACATGCAGCACACGGGGGAATTATACTTTCTTGTTCTTAAACCGTCTCTTTTAAAAATGTTATAGGTGAGTATTATGTTCGGCATAGGAATGCCTGAAATTCTTCTAATTTTGGCAGTGGCGCTTATTGTTATTGGACCTAAAAAACTTCCTGATCTCGCAAAATCACTTGGCCGGGCAATTGGTGAATTCAAGAAAGCCACACATGAGTTTAAACAGTCTATTGAAATAAATAGCGATTTAAAAGATGTTAAAGATACTTTTGAAGATATGAATGAAAGCATAAAGGAAGCTGTTGATGACGTTTCCACTTCCTCTAAAGATAAAAAAGAAGTTGAGAATGAGACAGCAGCAGAGGGATCTTTAAAAAATGATTGAAGATGAGAAAATGCCTTTTACCGGTCATCTTGAGGAGCTAAGGAAGCGTCTGGTTATATGTTTTATAGCTATAGGTATAGGTTTTATTATTTCATATGGATTTAAGGAGAAAATTTTCCATTACCTGACCATACCATTAATCTCTGCAATGCAGGCAGATGATAAACTAATTTTTACGGGTCTGCCGGAGGCTTTCTTTACATATCTAAAGGTATCATTACTATCAGGTTTAATGCTATCTGCACCTGTAATATTATATCAGTTCTGGATGTTTGTAGCACCAGGGCTTTATGACAAGGAAAGAAAACTTCTCATCCCTATAGTTTTGCTTTCCTCTTTTTTCTTTGTTGGAGGAGCACTATTTGGATATTTTGTTGTGTTTCCATTTGGCTTTAAGTTTTTTTTAGGATTTGCTACTGAAACAATAAAGCCGCTTCCATCCATGCGGGAGTATTTAAGCTTTTCTTCAAAGTTGTTGCTCGCTTTTGGACTGGTTTTTGAACTTCCTCTTATCATTACTTTTCTTGCCAGGCTCGGCATAGTTACAGTTGAATTTTTAAAGAAAAACAGAAAATACGCTATACTCTTATTTTTTGTTGTTGCCGCTATTTTAACTCCTCCTGATGTTGTAACCCAGATCATGATGGCTTTTCCTCTGATGGCTCTTTATGAAATAAGCATACTAGGCGCAAGGGTTTTTGGGAAAAAAAAATCACAAAAAATCGATAATGATGTTTAATAACTCAAGTTTCGCCCCCCCCTTTTTATTTATCAAATGTTTTAAATAGGCATGGAGGATGAGAATAAATGTTTTTTAAAAATAGCAAAATATAGTTACTCAGGCTTGCGTGAACGGCACCCCGCCCGCCTCGCCTGAGCGAGAGCGATGGCGGGCAGGCATACCCACTCAGTTAGTATGATGCTAAACAACCCCGGCATATATCCCATGCAAAATATCTCC
>JAHIKR010000347.1 GCA_018897415.1 Pseudomonadota bacterium | reverse complement strand
CTACTCAGGTTCAAGGTTCAGGGGTTAAAAGGTTGATTGGCTCGAAAAGTGTACTGTCCGGCAAAAAAGCCGAGATTTGCGAAGAACTACTGGCTTATGAAGAGAACAACGCAACCAACCGTGAACCGTGAACCGTGAACCCAACAACCTGAGTAGCTATCCACTTTTAACCATTGCTCTTGCAAGTAATAAATCTTCTTTGGTTGTAATTTTAACGTTGCACCTGCTGCCCCTGATAACCTTTATCTTTATTCCAAGTTGTTCTACTAACATAGCATCGTCTGTACCCTTAATCCCGGTACGTATAGCATTTTCATGTGCCCTTCTTATCAAGTTATATTTAAAAGCCTGAGGAGTCTGTGCAAGCCATATTGTGTTTCTTTCAATTGTATTCTCAATAAATCCTGAACCGTTAATTCTTTTTAAAGTATCATATGCAGGTATGCCAAATATGCAAGCGTCATAATCATTTGCACATGTTATACATTCTGTTAAATGTTCAGAACGGATAAACGGACGTACGCCATCATGGATAACTACAATACTATTATCCATATCATCAATCGCCAGAAGACCGTTATAAACTGAATCCTGACGCTTAGCGCCGCCAGGCACAAGGCTTACCTTCTTTTGAAAATTCTGACGATTAAGTATATTATCATTACAAAACACAAAGTCTTCTTCTGGAACGACAAGAAAGATTTCGTCTATCGTATTACATTCATCAAATACCGCAATTGTATGGCTTATAACCGGACGGTCATCAAGCAATAAATATTGCTTACGATCTCTATCGTCCATCCTTATGCTCTTGCCTGCAGCTACTATTATCGCTGAAACCATCATAAATGAAATAAACTATTTTAAGTAACTAAGCTCTTTTGGAAGAGGTACGCCTTTTCCCATTGTATCCTCACCGTAATTGACACTTGTAAGAATTTTAATATCTCTTAACGCACGAACATCTCCTTCAAATCTAACATCAGTTATGTTTTCCTTCTGGATCCTTCCTCCTGCCCACTGTATATCAAGAACGCTGCTTGCATCAAACCTGTCTTCTCCAACACATAGTTCCACCTGACCACCATAGTGCTGAACAATCTTTGCAACCAGAAGACTGGGCCTGCTGTGAAAACCAAGTTTAACTGGAACACCCACAGTAATTGAAGAACGCTCAATGTTTTCATTCAATATCTCACCGGCCAGGTCTTTACCGGTTGTTAGGAAATGACAGACATAATAAAGCCCGTAATTAATTGTCCGATTAAGGAGAACTTCAGGATTAACAAGTAATGATAGCTTTTCTTGTACCTTTTTGTATATGTTCTTATAGCCTGCCTCGTATAAGTGACGCTCATAAAAATGCAGAAGTCTCCCCATCATTTGAAGAAGATGAAATACAACTGAAAAACAACCACGTAGTTCTTTGAGCTTCCTGTTGCCAAACCTGTATCCACCATGTATTACATATGTATCAAAAGCAGACTGAAGGTTGTGTACAAGCATCTCAAAGCGTCTCATCTCAACCTCATTGATCTTGTCAGGAACAATCTCCAGTATCTTTTTTAAATCATATGGTTCATAAAAACCAAGATGATCAAAATTTCTCGCAACAGATAGAAACTCGCTGGCAATTTTAACTATATTCTTCTTCTGCAGATCCTTGTCCTCATCATCAATATCATAATCAAGTAAATCACTGGTTGTAACATCTGGAAATTCAAAAGTATCGAAATTATCATCGGGTACAGGTATGTTTAGCCGGCGGGCTTCGTCAAGGACAACCGGTGCCAGTTTCATTAGAGACTTTGTCAAAAAATTAAATGTTGCTTTTCCTTCCTTCTCAAAGTCTCCAGTATTCACAAGGTTATAAAAAACAAGACGATTTAAAATGTGTTTCTGAGAATAGCTGCCAATGCTCAAATGCCTAACGGCAGCAGATAGTTCTCTATAATAATACCAGTCTTTGTTGTTTTTTGCCCCGTGATAATCAAGAAAATCTTCCAGGATCTGAGATGATGCAATTAGTTTTGAAAAGAGTTTTTTTGTAAAAAAACCACCAGTTGATTCAAGGCGTGAAATGTGAGCGCAACATTTAAGATAATCGTGAGAAAATATCTTAACTTTTTCAGCAAAAGAAAAATTATTCAATAACCCTTGCACTACCACCGCCCCCTGACTACTGACCACTGACCACTAACCACTGACTTACATCATATCTTTCTGAGTTTCAGCAATAATATTATCAAGTTTATTTTTTAAGTTTTCCGGCAATCCTTCAATATCGACATTCAAAAACCCTCGGACAATTGTCGATACTGCTTCATCCTCATCAAGGCCCCTTGCCATGAGATACTCAATTTCATGCTGATCAATTTTGCCTACCGCAGCTTCATGAGACATCTCAACATTTGGGACATACCCCTGAAGCTCAGGTATTGCATGCATAAGCCCATCATTTATTATCAGGCCTTTACATTCAAGGTGCGCTTTTATACCGGCGACTTTTCCAATCAAACTTCCTCTAGCAATAATTGTCCCTCCGGTCGTAATTGCACGCGATATTATCTCTGCGCGTGAATCTGGTGCATTTAAAACAACTTTTGATCCCACATCCAGAAAACTGCCCTTACTAGCTACTAATATACTGTTGAAACGGGCAACAGCTCCTTTACCATTAAGATATGTGGTGGGATACATCTGAAGGGAACCGACTGGTTTTAAAGATATATAGTTAGAAACAATAAGCCCGCCTTCATCAACGTGTGTAACTGTTCTGGGGCGGACATTTACCTTTTCACCCCACTCATGAATCATGGTAAATATAAGTTTTGCACCCTTTTTTACATAAAATTCAGATACACCGACATGTAAACCTGATACCAGATGTGGGGCTGTTGCACACCCTGTTATTATATGAAGCTCCGAGCCTTCCTCGGCTATTACGACATTATGAACATTTTGCGAAAATTTATTTTTAGCTATATAAAGACATGCTTGTATTGGATACTCTGTTTTAACGCCCTGGAGCGATCGAATATAGTAACCTTCGTGAGGATTCTTATTAGCCTGAGATGTAAACTTGTCGGTTTCAGGAGAAATGCTTTTCCACATATAATCCGCAAGCCATTCGTATTTTTCTCTAGCCTGGGATATACTCATTACCTCAACGCCATCCAGTTTGGTTTTGCAGTGTATAACAGACTTGTCTTTCTGGATAAATGTGCCTGCACGACCTGTTTCTTTAGTATCAACGCCTACGTTTAAAAACTTATCTACATCGGAAGAGTCGATTCGGGACAGCTCATCAATATATTCATGTTCTTCTGTTTCATTCTGATAGTTATCGAGATTAACATCCAAATCATTATCTATATCGTGCATCTTACACACTCCTCATAGCCGTATTCTCTGATCCATTTTAAAATTTCCCTTGCATTTCTCGAACAACAAAGAACTCCATTATAAAGCACCTGCCCTTTATCAGCCGTTATATAATCAAGGATATGACCAGTATGAGTAATAACTAGCGCGGATTTAGTCTTTTCTTTCACAATATTTTTATGTGGTTGCTCTTTGGGGCATTCAATTCCTCTACCCAAAAGCAAATTTATAGTATTACCAATAAGAACAATACTCTCAAGGTCAACACCTGATTCAGGTTCATCCAGCAGTAAAAGGTCGGGTTGCTGCGCTGTAAGCTGGAGCAACTCGGAACGTTTAATCTCTCCGCCTGAAAAGTTTTTATTTACATCTCTATCTAAAAAATCAGAAAATTTAAGCTGTTTGGAAAGTTCATCAACATCAATAGGGCGACCACCACTGCATATTTCAACTATAGACCTTGTTTTTAAGCCATTAATAGTTGGAGGTCTCTGGAATGACACCCCGATACCGAGTCTTGCACGCTCGTGAATAGGCATGTACGTGATGTCTCTACCTTTGAATGTAATTTTGCCATGAGTAACATTATAGTCTGAAAATCCCATTATGGTCATCATAAGACTTGTCTTCCCGGATCCATTTGGCCCGAAAAGTATATGGGTTTCACCTTTTGGAATTTCCATATTAACATTTTGAAGTATTGTCTTATTACCGACTTCTACTTTAAGTTCTTCAATCTGTAGAAACATACTTTTCACCTCACCAGTTTCCGCATTTTATATCTTTTTTTGACAGGATATACAGGATGTTCAGGATATAAGAAAAAAAACATAATAGTACTGCCACAAATACACCAACTTGCCTGCCAGCGGGCAGGGATTAGAATATAATTCTCTTTGATATTGGTCGAGTGGTTGACTACTCAACTATTTACTGACATTTGAGCTTAGTGGCTAAATTGTTACAAAAAATCATGCCTGCCCGCCATCGCTCTCGCTCAGGCGAGGCAGGCGGGTAAATCCAGTTAATCCTGTCAAAAAAGTCTAAAAGCGGTCGGAATAGTCCATAAGCCGAATTCTGTTCCCTGCAAGGGTTACCCCCAACAGGGCAACGATCATTCATCTATGGGTGCCAGTTGCCCGGCACCTCTTGCGACCTACCCGGAAGCTCGGACGGGCTATCCTCAAACGCTTCTCTATTTGGTCTTGCACCAGGTGGGGTTTGCCAAGCTTCCCCGGTCACCCGGGGAACTGGTGCGCTCTTACCGCACCTTTTCACCCTTACCTGTCACTTAATTTTCATACAATGAAAATTAAGTGACAGGCGGTATACTTTCTGTTGCACTTTCCTTCGCGTTGCCACGACTTCACGTTATGAAGCACCCTGCCCTGCGGTGTTCGGACTTTCCTCCAGATCAAATAAATGATCCAGCGATCGTTTGGACTACTCTGACCGCACTGTTTTACTATGTAGTGCCTGAACGGAAACTCATGTTCAGGCAAAATACGAATACCCGCCTGCCATGCAACATGCTCATGGTCAGAATAATAACCGACATATAGTTTTGACTTTTCGTGACAGCAATGAATCCACACATAGG
>JAHIKR010000346.1 GCA_018897415.1 Pseudomonadota bacterium | reverse complement strand
CAAATAAGTTTAATTATAGGAAAAAACTTTCTCATTTCATTTCAGGAAGTCGAGGGAGATGTTTTTTCTTCAGTAAGAGACAGACTAAGAAAAGGCAAAGGACGCATAAGGAAGATGGGATGCGACTATCTTACATATGCTTTAATGGATGCAATAGTTGATAACTATTTCATAATACTTGAAACTATTGGAGAAAAAATAGAGTCATTGGAGGAAGAGTTATTAGAGAATCCAACACCTCAAACACTACAAACCATTCATGACATAAAAAGAGAAATGATTTTTTTTCGCAAGCAGGTCTGGCCCATAAGAGAAATTATCAATGGAATGATAAAATTTGACTCACCACTCATTAATGAATCAATTGATATTTATTTTAAAGACATCCACGATCACACCATTCAAGTGATTGATACCATAGAGTCATTCCGCGACATACTATCCAGCATGGTTGATATGTATCTCTCAACTCTAAGCAACAAAATGAACGAAGTTATGAAGGTGCTGACAATAATAGCTACAATATTTATTCCATTAACTTTTATCGCAGGAATTTATGGAATGAACTTTAAATACATGCCGGAACTGGAGTGGCGGTTGGGCTATCCTGCAGCCTGGCTTATATTTGCAGCTATTGCTATTGCAATGATATGCTACTTTAAAAGAAAGTCATGGCTATGAAAAAACCAACTCTAATCATTTCATAATAATTGTTTTTTAACTCTTCTTTTAGGGCTTTCATTACTCTGACTTAATAAGCCACCAGGTCGCCAACTGGAGTTTTAAGGATTTAAGGCTTGGAACGGGCCCCAAAATCTTATTATTATACTTTTTGTTTTTTATTGTTTTTGAATTTTTATCAATTATGTATTTTGGTTGAATCATTTAATTTATTCCATTAATAGATAACTTCGATGAAATAATATTTATATTCCGATTACTCTCTCTAATTTCTCTTCCTTTGTTTTACATTTAATACATAGAGTTGTGACTGGTCTTGCCTTTAGACGTTTAATAGAAATTTCTTCACCACACCTTTCGCAAATTCCAAATACACCGTCTTCAATTCGTTCAAGGGCCTTTTTAATTTTCCTTATAAGTCTGCTCTCTCTGTCTCTAATACGGAGCATCAATGTCCTGTCTATCTCAAATGAAGCCATGTCAGCAAAATCCGCACAACTATCAATTTCCTTCCTCATGTCTGCGACTGAACAACCAGCCTGTTTCAGAAGCTCTTCCAGTTGGGCATTTAGAAGCTCTTTAAAAAAATCAGGTTCTTTTTCTTCCATAATTTATCCTATGTAAAATACTATTGACTATAATTAATTATTGGAATCTCAACAAATGATATCAAATGAATAACCTAAATATTAGATACAAAATATATTAAAGGTTTTTTCAGTGAAGTAACTATATAATAAGACAAGTGCTGTATGTATATTAAGAAAAAGTGGCTTTAAATAACTGATAGGATAAAAAAATCAACAAAAAAATTACATTTTTTTAAATATTTTTTCAAAAGGCTGATAGTATTTTTTCAAGGGGCACATAAAATTATCAATTTTACCAATTATTCCAGCGACTTTTATACCAGAGTAGCTTTCAACGGCTTCAATATTTTCGCTTATCATATCCTGTGGTATCGGCTTTTCTCCAGCATCTATAAAAACAATCCCGACCGGTTGTATATTCCTTTTATGCAAAGCCTCTATTGTTAGGAGAGTATGATTAACCGTTCCCAATCCTGCACGGGCGGCAATAATTGGAGTAGCATCTGTAATTTTGACAAGATCAATTATTAGTGTATTTTCATTGACCGGAACTAGAAGCCCGCCGGCGGCCTCCATTATAACAGGAGAATAAATACGACTCTTTTTGTCTAACGTATCCTTTATTAACGTTACATCAATATGTTCTCCCTCATTACGGGAAGCAAAATAAGGGGCCTTAGGCTCTCTGAAACAATAGACTATTGAATCAGCAGGATCTTTTTTAGTTAGCTGCTTTACATGCTTATAAATGAATCTTGCATCACTGTCTTTATCGTGAGGATCGCTGCATCCTGTTTGAATCGGCTTTATATAGAAAGGAGCATAACCTTTTGCATAAAAGAATTGCATCAGCAAAAGAGATAAAACCGTTTTTCCTACTCCGGTATCAGTCCCAACAACAAAAATTTTATCTGTCTGCTTTTTCAATTTTTCCATATACCTCTTTTAATGAACTGACTAACTTTTCTACATCTTCCTCAGTATGAAGAGCAGTCATACCAATCCTCAATATTGCTTTATGTAGTGGCACAGTAGGATACCGTGCTGGTAAAACAAAAATATTCTTTTCAAGCAACTTTTCAGATATCTCCAGAGCCCTGCTTTCATCTCCAATTTCTACTGCAAGAATATGAGCATCTCCTTTTACACAAAAACCATCGCCAATAAGGCTTTCTTTAGTAAGACTGCTTATCTCGTGCAGATGCTTCCTCCTTTTTTCGCATTGTGAGATAATTTCTAAAATGTCTATGGCTGATGCGGCATGTGCTTCAGGAAGAGCAGTTGTGTAAATTAACGGCGAAGAAAAATTGAAAAGATATTCTTTGAAGCAGGCAGGCAGCAGTACAAAAGCGCCAAAAAGACCAAGAGCCTTGCCAAAAGTTCCAACTCCAATATCTGCTACATCACGAGCAATGCCCCTGCCACTTTCACCTAAAATACCGAAAGCATGTGCCTCATCCACAATGCTGAAAAAATCGAAGCGTTTTTTGAGTTCTTTAAAACCCTGGATATCAAGAAAATCGCCATCCATGCTGAAAAGGGACTCTGTCAGCACGGCAGGCTTCTTTTCGCTGGTTTTTTCAAGCCATTTGCAAAGATGAGACATGGAGTTATGGTTATATCCATGAAAATCAGCGCCGCTTAAGAGCATACCCTTCACGCTGCTGGCATGTATATGCTTGTCGAAAATTAACAAATCACCCTTTTCAAAAAGTGCAGAGAGAATACCTATATTTGCCTGATAGCCGCTGGGGAAAAACAGGGCATCTTCATACCCGAAAAAACGGGCATATTCTTTCTCAGCTTGGTTGATGACAGAATAATTCCCTGAAACAAGCCTTGACGAAGACGAAGATGTGCCATATTTCAAAAAATTACTTGATACTTTACGCTTAAGTTCTTCGGACACCCCAAGGCCAAGATAATCGTTTGACGCAAAATTTAATACCCTTCTGTTCCCTATAAAAAGATATTTATCTTTTCTTTTATTTATTTCAACAGGCTTTCTGTATAGACCTGTTTTATGCTGGTTCATCAATCTGTTTTTGATTCTTTCTGTAAACATGCAAAAACCTTGCGATAATGCGGCTGTAATATTTTTTTATTAAACATGTGATCATAATCAGCAGTCGCGTACAAAAACTCACCTTCAATCTGGACTTTATTTCCCTTGTCGGCCTGTAAGGCGTAGCAAAAAGCAGATTTGCTCTGACTGACAAGTGTTCCTTTAAGCATATAACTGCCATTTAAAATATGATGGGCAGGTATAGTACACCGGTTTATCTTTAACAAAAATGCATGGTTTTCAAATCCGGTCAGAAAACGAACATGATATGCTCCTAATTGTGCAAGAGACTCGATTCCCAGATAAACCGGGTCATTAAAATATCTTTTTTCTCCTATAATAGTCGTAGCTCCGGTTTCTGATATTCTGTCTAAAAGGACAAAACCCTCTAAGCCCGAATTTATTTCTATTCTATTAACGATTTTCATCATATATAGTCATTAATATTTTGTAACATTTTAGCTTTATGAAACAAACCAGTCGTGCGTGAGCTTCAGGTGTGATCGAATTCAAAACAGGAAACTGTTTGAGTGCATTAGAGATCGTTAAGAAAGAACCTTGCAGGATCTTGTTCATTGTTCATTAATGACTTGTTGAGCTGTTACTATTATTTTCATTCATGGCAAGTTCTTTCTTTACGATATCTTATGCGTGAGTTTTTCATGGTTTGAATTTGATTATACCTGAAGCGAATATATTTTCATAAAGCTAAAGTGTTACAATATTTTTTATTATGAGTACGCTGTTCTGCCCGCCAAAACCGAAATTTTCTAACAATATATTGCGTATCGGGTAGCTTTGTTCTTCACGGACAAAGTTAAGTCCCGCATGGCACGGTTCATCGAGATTTTTTATTTTTGGGAGATAACTGTACTTCATGCAGGCAAGACATATTGCAAGCTCAACAGCACCGCATGCCGCAGCTATGTGTCCGATCCACGATTTAACTGCAATGATAAAGGGAGACCTTTTTCCGTAAACCCGATCAATTAAATCCGCTTCCATTGAATCATTTAAGAGAGTTCCGGTTCCATGTGATGAAATAACATTAATATCAGAGGGAGCAAGCCCTGCCTCCTGTAAAGCCGCATTCACCGACCCTTCCGCCCATATGCCCTCTGGTTCAGGAGCGGTCATTGAATATCCATCAATAGAGGCACCATAGCCACAAATTTCGCCATAAATCACAGCGCCGCGTTTTTGGGCGTGCTGAAGCTCTTCAAGCAGGAAGAAAGCTCCCCCTTCTCCTGGCACAAATCCATTCCTGCTTCTATCAAAAGGCCGGCTTGCCCTCTCAGGTTTACCCGTTCCGTCGCAAAGGACATGAGCTTTTTTATAAGCTAAAATACTGCTTTTGCTTAACCTTGAATCGCCTCCACCTGCAAATGCAAGATCAATGTAACCATTTTTTATTTTTCTAAAAGCCTCCCCAATGGCTTGCAGTGAAGCAGAACATGCCGTGGTTAAAGTCTGATTTTCTCCGTGTATGCCTGCCAATATGGCGATAACAGAAGCCGCAGTATTAGGCAGGAATTTCAACATCCAGAGAGCCATAAGATCTTTTCTATCTATTTCTCCCTCTTTGACATCAGGAAATTCTCCTCCGATATCCAGATTGGGTCCTGTGCCAAGGAATAGTCCTGCCTCAGCTAATGACTTCTTGGCTATTCCTGCTTTTTTTACTGCTTCAATTGCTGATGCAACACAGAACTGGGCTCCTCTGTTTAGATATCGTTTATCTTTAAAATGACCTGCAAAATCTTTTACGTCAAAGCCGTTAATGGGACTTACAGCTACTTCGTCATCAAAAATTGATTTCTCAAATGAAGTGTTCTCATTTTTCAAATTGTTGAGTATCTCCTCTAAAGTAAAGCCTAATGAGGATATAACTCCAATGGAAGTTATGACGACTCTTCTTTGCATATCTATTTATATCTCGCTGAGAATTTCTGAAATGCTCTTTCTTGGCGGCATATCCGGTTTCTCGTCCGGGAACCCTACTGTAATAAAACATTTTATCAGGGCATCATTAATCCCGAGGATTTCTTCAATATTTGGAATAAACACCAGCGGGCCGGTAAGAATACATGATCCAAGCCCCAGTTCTTCTCCCCTAAGAATAAATCCTTTCAACGCAAGTCCCACAGTAATATCAAGGCTGGTTTCTTCTCGTCTGTCATGCCCGATTATTCCCTCTTCAAACATTCTTTTTGAAAAGCTCTTATAAGATGTAATTGTTCCAACAGCAAAAAGGATAGGCGCTTTAAACATGAATTCGGAAAACCGGTAATAGGTATTTATCCAGTTCCTCAGCCTCTTTGCTTCATTCTTAGACTCTATGTCCCTCAAAAATTTCTGTCTTCCTGAATTCAGCGCTTCATACAGGGTATCCCTTTTGCTTTTGGAACTGATTCTGAAAAATCGGACAGGCTGACTGTTCGAAGGAGAAGGAGCCATTAGAGCACAATATAACATGCTATTAATCCATTCCTCAGGAGGATTGTCAGGCTTATATTTCCTTATACTTCTTCTTTTGGTTATAAGATCTTCCAGAAACGATCTATTGGGTTTAGTTCCCATCACGCTGCCTTTCCACATAACTTATTAAATCTTTAACCCTAAGAGTTGGACCGCCTTCGAGATCTGCTATTATCTCTTCCAGCCTTTTATGCATTAGAAAGGGAAGCTTTTCAGCCAGGTATTGCAATATATCCTTATCCTGTTGCTCGGCTTCGGTTACATATTGCCTTAGTTTTCTTAAAAATATTTCATCATCATTTACATCTATTTTAAATCTGGAGTTCAATGCCACCGCCAGCTCCAAAAGATCAATGGATTCAGCTCCCAATTCCCTTATAAGATAGGTTTCAGGAGAAATATTATTATTCTCAATATCAAGGATTTCTGCCAGAATTTCTGTTATTTCTTCTAAAATATCCATAAGTTCACTTGCCTGCCGTCAGCCCGCCATCCATTGAAATTTCAGTGGCATTAAAGCCAGTGGCGCTGTCGGAAAGATAAAAAAGAATAGTCTCTGCTACTTCTTTTTTTGTTAAAGCTCTTTTTATCGGCACCTTATTGAGGACTTCATGTGTGTGTGCCCGGATGAATCGCCCGCCGCGGCCTGAATCAATATATCCGGGACGCAATGTGATGGCGGTAATGCCATGCCCGCCAAGTTCCAGTCCCAGATTTTTATAGATGGCTTCCGATGCGAGCTTTGCTGCTGCATAAAATCCCTGACCAGGGTTTGGCCTCACTGCTGCTGATGAGGAAATAAAAACGAGGCGACCTCTTTTGTTTTTCATCATTATCCTTGCAACTCTTTTTACGACTTCTGCGCGAAAGGAAACATTTTCAGCAAAATAACTGTAAATTCTGTCCACATCAGCAGAAGCAACAAGACTTTCAAAGTTTCCTTGAGCAAAATCTACCATAAAATCTATTTCATCACCTATTTGTTGCAACAGCGAATCTATTGAATCATGGTTGCCGAATTCAAGATAAAATGAGCTGTATTTTTTTGTGCAATTCTTCAAATTTTCTGATATATACTCCCGCCCTTTTTCGCTTCTGTATGTCAATATCGGGAACAGACCTGCTTCAATCATGCACTGGGCAAGAGTAATAGCGAGATCACAGCTCCCTCCTAATATAAGAGCTCGATTACCTGTAAATTTCATTTTCTAATTATTCCTGTTACAACTGCTGAATTGCTTATAAAAAGCCTGCATTTCATCTGATTTTTGCAGATTTCAATATTAAAATTGTATTCACCAGGAGAAATAAATTCTTTAAACCTGAAGTTTTCTATTATGTGATGTTCTTCGTTAATCCCATTTTTTTTTAATGCTTTCAAAAAAGCATTAATTATCAGACTGCCCGGCACAACTGGATTGCCAGGGAAATGGTCTGCATAGATTTTGTCAGATGGATCAAAATAAAATGTGCCTTTTATATTCATAGACTATAATCTTAATTATATTTTTTCTGTAACAGCCCGGATAGATTCGTATGTAATGTCACAAAGCCTGTCGAGCTCATCCATTGAAATGCTGAGCGGAGGCATAAGCACAATGACATCGCCCAAAGGCCTTATTATAAGACCGCGTTTCCGTGCTTCTTTTATTACCCTGTGACCTATTCTTTCTTTATGAGGAAAAGTACCCTTTGTATCCTTATCCGTAACCAGCTCTATGCCAACCATAATTCCGCACTGTCTGACATCTCCAACATTTTTCAGATCTTTGAATGATAAAAGTCTTTCTTTTAAATGCCTAATTTTTGCCTGAAGTTTATCCAAAACATTTTCTTCCTC
This sequence comes from Pseudomonadota bacterium, assembly GCA_018897415.1. GTDB lineage: Bacteria > Desulfobacterota > Desulfobacteria > Desulfobacterales > ETH-SRB1 > B13-G4. The sequence continues at coordinate 14,825 of JAHIKR010000346.1, read as the reverse complement.
AAAAACTTCAAGGTTGGCTATGGCTGCTATACAGGCCAGCGGGTTCCCCGTATATGTGTGGCCGTGGAAGAATGTCTTAAACTCTTCATATTCCCCCAAAAATCCATTATAAATTTTCTCAGTTGTCAGCGTAGCTGCAAGCGGCAAATATCCTCCTGAAATACCCTTGGCAAGAGCCATAATGTCCGGTGTGACATCTTCATGCTCACAGGCAAACATCTTCCCTGTCTTCCCGAATCCAACCGCAACCTCATCTGCTATCATAAAAATGCTGTATTTGTCGCAGAGCTCTCTGACTTTTCTTAAATAGCCGGGAGGTTGTAGCAGCATTCCGGAGGCCCCCTGAACCAGAGGCTCAATCACCATTGCTGTGACTTCATGTGCATGAATACTCATAATTTCTTCCAGTCTGCTTAAGCATTCAACATTGCAGCCCGGGTATGATTTCCCAAATGCACATCGGTAACAGTAGGGTGACTCGGCTTTTATTGATTCAAAGAGAAGATGTTTATACATTGAATGAAAAAGATCAATGCCCCCAACACTAACAGAACCTATGGTATCTCCATGATATGAATTATAAAGGGAAATGAATTTCTTCTTTTCTGGATTTCCTTCTTCAGCCTGCTGTTGATATTGGAATGCTATCTTGAGTGCTATCTCAACAGCAGTTGAACCGCTGTCTGAGTAAAATACTCTTGTTAACCCACTCGGGGCAATCTCGACAATTTTTTTTGCGTATCTGATAGCAGGAACATTGGAAAGCCCAAGCATGGTTGAATGAGCTATCTTATCCAGTTGCTTTTTAATGGCGACATCCAGTTCTTTCTTTCTGTGTCCGTGAACATTCGTCCATAAAGAAGAAACCCCATCAATATACTCATTGCCATAGATATCTGTTAAGGTGCATCCATCTCCTTTCTCAATTATAAGGGATTCCTCTTTTACATAATCCTGCATCTGCGTAAATGGATGCCAGATATATTTTCTGTCATCAATCTCCAATTGCCGATTCCGATCTTCAATTGCTTCCATTTAAGCTCCCTTCTCAATACTGAGATCAATTTGTCTGATCATATCAATATCCATTTCAGCGCTTCTGCCTTTAGTAGTAAGATAATTACCAATCATAATCCCGTTAGCGCCTGCCATGAAAATCCATGACTGAAAATCACCAAGAGTTTTTTCCCTGCCACCGCATATAGTTATGTCTTTATCAGGATTTATAAATCTGAAAATAGCTATACTTTTGAGTGCCTCCATAGGTGGAATCAAGGATCTGTTTTCCATTCTTGTTCCGGGAATTGGATTCAGAAAATTTATTGGTATTGAATCTACATCCAGTTCTTTAAGGGTAAAAGCCAGTTCCACACGCTGTGCCCAGGTCTCGCCCAGCCCCAAAATTCCTCCGCTGCAAACCCTAAGTCCTGCTGATTTTGCTATTTTTACTGTCTGAATATCTTCATCATAATCATGCGTTGTGCATATTTGATCAAAATAGCTTCTGGCTGTTTCCAGATTGTGATGATAGGTGGTCACTCCCATTTCTTTGAGCTTTATTGCCATGGGTTCGGTCAACTGCCCCAATGATGCGCAAACTGAAAGATCTGTTTTCTTGTTTATTTCTTCTGCCGTATGTCCGATAGAATCAATCTCTCCGTCGGAAAGGGAATGACCGCTCGTTACCATTGAATATTTTGTGGCGCCTGCTTTTTCCATTAGTATGGAATTATTTACCATTTTTTCTTTATCTAATAATGGATAACTTTCAATTCCGGTTTTATGGTGAGCTGACTGTGCACAAAAAGCACAATCCTCTGAACAGCGACCAGATTTGGCATTAATAATGGAACATGTGAATACAATGTTTTTTTTATACTTTTCTCTGATCTTACTGGCACACATTATCAAATCAACTGCATTATCCTGAGAAACAGCGAGCCTGTATGCATCTTCATAATAAATAGAGTCATTGGGATCTTTAATAATTTTTTCAGTTATGCTAAGTAACATTTTATTGAACATTGCTTTTCCGTAATTATTTAGGTACGTAATAAAGACTTTTTTGACAGGATTAACAGGATATTCAGGATTTAAATATCAAAACTCATCACGTTATCCTGTCAGAATTTTTTCAAAGGTTTGATGAATTTTGCTATATACAGTGGGGAATTAATTGTCAACCCTTCTATTGTAAAATGGGTTTACAATTAAAGTCGCAGATGGACTTTTTACAAAACCGACAAATTTAATTCTATTGAAAATGTACAATGGCTACTACTAAAGATAAGTTATTGCTGTTCCTGAAAAAAAATCAGGGCAGCTGGGTTTCCGGCGAGCTGATAAGTAATAATTTATCAGTAAGTCGCGCTGCCATATGGAAGCATATCCAGAAATTAAAAGAAGAAGGTTATGTTATAGAATCTGCTTCCAAAAAGGGATATCTTCTTAGCGAATCTTCAGACCCGATCACGGCTGATGAAATAAGGCAGGGTCTTTCCACCAAAGTTTTTGGAAAGAAAAATATTATTTACCTGAATGAAACTGATTCAACCAATACAAGGGCGAAAGAACTTGCAGCACAGGGAGCACCCGAAGGAACCCTGGTTATTGCGGAAAAACAGACAAACGGAAGGGGAAGAAGAGGAAGAAGCTGGTTTTCACCCCCAGGAGGTGGAATTTACTTTTCTCTTATCCTGAGACCTGTCATATCACCCACTGAAACACCGAGAATAACCCTTATGACCGCTGTAGTTGCAGCAGAAACTCTGATCTCACTCGTAAAATTAAAGTTAAGGATCAAGTGGCCTAATGACATTCTTGTAAATGGAAAGAAGCTGGCAGGGATTCTCACTGAGATCAGCACTGAAATGGATGCAGTAAATTATATCATTGTAGGTCTTGGATTAAATGTAAACACGCGATTCGAAAAATTTCCCCAAGAGATAAAGGAAAATGCAACCTCAATTCTAATAGAAACCGGAAAGCAGTTCCCAAGAGTCAAGCTTATTCAACACTATCTAAAATTGTATGAAATATTCTATGACATGTTTAAGAACAATGATTTTGAACCAATTATGAACCGATGGAGAGAACTTGCAGATATAATAGGAAAGCAAATTAAAGTTGACGTTATCGGCAAAACTCATATTGGGAAGGTAATTGATGTTGATAATGACGGGGTATTAATACTGAAAGACGATCAGGGAAGACTGCAAAGGATTTTTTCAGGAGATGTAACTCTGGCAAGGCAATTGAACCTAAATTGAGCGTTTCAAATTGAGCTGGGAATTAAAATATCATAAAAATAGATGCAAGCTTGTTAGTTGAACCGATTCTGATACAGGCTCCCTATTTTTTATAATTTTGTATTGACATATTGGCTATATTGTCTATAATTTAGTCAGTTGTTTGACCGTATTCAGGATATCGGCATATGGTATATATCCCTCAAAAACAAATTGAAAATCTCAAAAAATTGATAACCCCCGGCAAAGTGGTTGTAATATATGGCGCTCGCCGGGTAGGAAAGACCACACTGATAAATAAATATCTGGAAAGTGAAGGCAATGCCGGTGTTCTCTTTGTAAATGGTGACGATATTGTTGTACGTCAATACCTCGAAAGTCAATCCATAAGCAAACTCCAGGATTTTGTGGGGAATCATTCGCTTTTGGTGATAGACGAAGCACAACGCATCGAAAAAATAGGATTAAACCTCAAAATTATTGTAGATCATATTCCCGATATCAATATAATTGCCACAGGGTCTTCTTCATTTGATCTCTCAAAGGATGTGGGAGAACCGCTCACCGGCAGGAAATTCGTTCTAACCCTGTTTCCACTGGCCCAGATGGAAATCTCACAAATCGAAAATCGCCATGAAACCGAAGCAAATCTGGAATCACGGCTTATCTATGGATCATATCCTGAAGTTGTAACTATGCGCGATAATTCGCGCCGCGAGGAGTACCTGCGCGAAATTATCGGTTCCTATCTTTTTAAGGATATTCTTGAACTGGAAGGCATTCGTTATGCCAATAAACTTGTGCGCCTGTTGCAGCTTTTGGCTTTTCAAATCGGCAAGGCGGTATCCGTAAGTGAACTTGGAAGGCAACTGGGAATGAGCAAAAATACGGTTGATCGGTATCTGGATTTATTAGAAAAGGTCTTTGTTATGTACAGTCACAGTGGATTCAGTCGAAATATGCGCAAGGAAATAACAAAAAACAAGAGATGCTATTTCTTTGATAATGGGATTCGAAATGCGCTGATTGGGAACTTTAATCCTATTGATATCCGGAATGACATTGGCGAACTCTGGGAAAACTATATAGTGACTGAACGCTTTAAAAAACAGGAATATCTTCGTCAAACAACAAATTCTTATTTTTGGAGAACTTACGATAAAAAGGAAATCGATCTTGTGGAAGAACGGGGTGGGAACCTGTATGGTTACGAGATAAAATGGAAAAATGTTCCTGTGAAAATTCCAAGAGACTGGCAAAAAAACTATCCAGACGCAAGTTTCGAGGTGATACATCGAGAAAATTATCTGAATTTCATAAATTCAGCAGTTACTTTTTGACGGTATAAACTTATAAACTGAGGCGCGTCCTATAACCTCCTGATTTTACTAACCGATAGTGGCTTAATGCTGGGCTTTAATTCACAATACAAGCTTTGACACCGATATTTGCTAAGGATTTTTTCAGGTGATGTAACTCTTGCAAGACAATTGAAGTAATTTAAGGGGTTATCAGCGAGGCTGTCGAAATATGAAAAAGGAAACGGGAAAACAGGTTGCAAAAACATACAACAAGTCCATTTCAGGCGATCTTATCGGTGATATCCGCAGGCTCATTGAAATTGCCAGGCATAATGTTGCCGTTACGGTTAATGCCGGACTGACCATTCTTTACTGGCAGATCGGCGACCGTATCCGCCAGGATATTTTGAAGGAAAAACGGGCAGAGTACGGTGAGGAAATTATCTCGACACTGTCGATACAATTAACGGTTGAATATGGGAAAGGCTTTTCCAGACGCAATCTTTTTAATATGATCAGATTTGCTGAGGTTTTTTCTGATAAGAAAATTGTGCACGCACTGAGTGCACAATTGACCTGGACCCATTTTAGAGAAATTATCTATCTTGATGACAGCCTTCAACGCGATTTTTATGCTGAAATGTGCCGCATAGAACGGTGGAACACTCGTACTCTCAAATCTAAAATCCAGAGTATGCTTTATGAGCGAACCGCTGTCTCAAAAAAACCCGAGAAACTGATAAAACAGGAAATCGCTGCTTTACGGCAGGAAGATACGCTCACACCTGATCTCGTTTTCAGGGATCCTTATTTTCTCGACTTTCTTGGACTAAAAGATACTTTTAGCGAAAAAGATCTTGAGTCGTCTATCCTGCGGGAAATGGAGAGCTTTATCCTGGAGCTTTGAGCCGGATTTTCATTTGTTGCCCGCCAAAAGAGGATCACAGTCGATAATGAGGATTATTATCTTGATCTGCTCTTTTTTCACCGAAAACTCAAACGTCTCATTGCCATTGAATTAAAACTCGGCAAGTTTAAGGCTGCTTACAAGGGCCAGATGGAACTCTATCTGCGCTGGCTGGAAAAATATGAAAAGGAACCAGGCGAAGAAACACCCCTGGGATTAATTCTCTGTGCCGGAAAAACCAGTGAGCATATAGAGCTTTTGCAACTGGATAAAAGCGGTATCAAGGTGGCTGAATACATGACCGAACTACCGAAACGTGAACTGCTGGAGCAGAAGCTTCACAAAGCAGTTGAAACAGCACGGAAACGGCTGGAGGCAAAACCTGCGGAGAGCAATACAAAACACAAATGATTTCAGCGGGAATCGGGGGAGAGCATACATATTATTGCTTTTTTCTTCGAACTTAGGGAACTTAGGGGACGGGGAGCTTAGGGGACGTCCATTGTATTATAACATTCCCCCGGACGCCTTACGGGACGTTCGTGCAGAACTTGCCTTATTCCCTCATGATTTTTTGCGGTATGCCCTTTGTTTTTCCTTTACTGTGAACCCGATTTTTTTCTTTGGTTTGTCCTCCTCAGATAAAAGCTGTTTTATAGCTTCAAATACGATCTGAAATTGTTCGTCGTATTTTTTCTCCATGGATTCTATTTTTCTCTTTAAATCCTCATGGGTTGACAGCATCTTTCGAAGCTGGGTAAAGGCTCGCTTGATCTGAATATTTACTTCTATAGCTCGATTACTATTAAGAACTGATGACAACATGGCGACCCCATGTTCAGTGAAGGCCATAGGAAAATACCTGGCACCACCCCAACTTGAGGTCACAATTTGTGACCTCAAGTTGTTAAATTCATCCTTGTTAAGTTCAAACATAAAATCAGAAGGAAATCTATCGATATTTCTTCTAACTGCTTGTTTTAATGCTTTGGTTTCCACGCCATAGAGTTTGGCGAGGTCTCTGTCCAACATAACCTTAATACCTCGTATCAGGTAAATTTTACTTGCAATCCTTTCAATCGGTACCAGTTGAATCATTTTAAGTTGCTCACTTTCAGAGTTCTTGGTTTTGCATAATCGGGGATGTCTTACTGGCGTTCGTTTTGAGTATCAGCAGCCAAGACAACTTTCTGCGAGATCATTGTAATATAAAGCCTTGTCTTTGCGCCCCCGTTTCAGACAGCCATTAGCATATATGGCGCACTTTTCCTTCAGAGCTTTTATAGCTGCTGTCTTCTGCTCTTCTGTCAAAAAGTTGCTTTCAATGATCTTTTTTAAAGACTGAATACGATATCTGTCTAGACCGGAAGATCTGGAGAGCTGGTCATCATGTCCGCCTATTTTTATTATCAGCGGAGTATCTATAAGGCATACAGGATATCTGCAGCTTACCCTGAGCCACATATCATAGTCCTCACATGCAGGAAGACTTTCATCAAACATGCCTGTCTTTTCAAAAAGACTGCGCTTCATCATTACTGCAGAAGGGCTGACAAGGCACAAATAAAGTGAATGTTCGAAAATATCCCCTGACAATTTTTTGTGACGCTTTTTAGGATTAACCCTGGTTCCGTTTCTTAACCATATTTCTTCTGTCTGGCAAATCAGAGCTTCGGGATTTGTATTGAAAAAATCAACCTGCGTTGACAGTTTTTGCGGAAGCCAGAGATCATCTGAATCTAAAAAAGCAATAAACCGCCCTGATGCCGAAGTTATGCCTCTGTTCCTTGCCGCACTTACTCCCTTATTCCCCTGATGTAGTACAATTATATCTTCTTTATACGAATTTAAGATGCCCTGAGTGTTATCAGTTGACCCGTCATCTACAACAATCAGTTCAAAATCCTTAAAATCCTGAGTCAGCACAGAATCAATAGCTTCTTTAAGTATCCAGCCGCGATTATATGTGGGAATTATTACGCTTACCAGTGGGTTTTCTCTTTTCTTGCACATTTTAAATGCCTATACAAAAAATCGCTCAATTTAGGTTTAACCCAAGTTGAGCGATTGTTGAGTTTGCTGGAGATGCAAGGCGAAGAGCATGAAGCCATAGTATGCTATTGCGAATGCGCTTCAACGCAGCAGATTCGGCAAAATCGGCGATCGCTCAGGGCATGTTATCGTAACTGCGGCCAAGAACTTCTCTTGGTTTTACACCATCTGAAGGGCCGACAACCCCCTCTTTCTCCATTATTTCTATAATTCGTGCGGCCCTATTATACCCTATGCGCAAATGGCGCTGTATCATGGATATGGATGCCTGGCCTGTTTTAGTAATAAGCGCTACAGCTTCATCATATTTTTCGTCATATTCAAGATCTTCGGATGAGGCTTTTTCTTTTTCAGATTCAGTTATTACTGCATGGTCATATTCAGGGGTTCCCTGTTTTTTCAAAAACTCAGTTATCCCGGCAATCTCTTTTTCTGAAAGGTATGCACCATGTATGCGCTGAATTTTAGCTGTGCCCGGCGGCAAAAAAAGCATATCTCCGTTTCCTAGAAGATTTTCCGCACCATTTGTATCAATTATTGTCCTTGAATCTGTTTTGGAAGAGACTTGGAAGGAAAGGCGTGTCGGGAAATTAGCTTTTATTATTCCTGTAAGTACATCTACTGAGGGCCTTTGGGTCGCAAGTATAAGATGTATGCCTGCAGCCCTTGCCATTTGTGCAAGCCGTGTCAATGCGACTTCAACGTTCCTGGAAGCAGCTATCATCAGGTCTGCCAGCTCATCAATAATTATAACAATATACGGAAGTTTTCCAGAGCCGGTTTCTTCTTTTGTTTTTTCTTTATCTATTTTTTGATTATACTGTTTTATATTTCGCGCTTTCTTTTCTGAAAGCAACTCATATCTTTGTTCCATTTCCCGTACAGCCCAGAAAAGGGCATTGGTTGCTTTTTTTACATCTGTAACCACAGGGGTTATAAGATGCGGGATTCCATCATAGCTTGAAAGCTCTATCCTTTTTGGATCTATCATTATAAGTTTTACTTCGTCAGGACCTGCTTTGTATAATAGACTGCAAATCATAGCATTCAGAGCCACACTTTTGCCTGTGCCGGTTGCGCCTGCAATTAAAAGATGCGGCATTTTATCCAGTTCCGCTACTACCGGGTTACCTATTATATCTTTGCCAAGACTGATTGTAAGTTTTGACTTTGATTGTTCAAAGTTATTTGAAGTAATAATTTCTTTTAGTCTTACAGTTTCTCTTGTCTCATTAGGCAGTTCAATCCCAATAGCTGCTTTTCCAGGGATAGGTGCTACAATCCTTATGCTTATCGAACGAAGAGCAAGGGCAAGGTCGTCAGCAAGCCCGACTATTTTGTTGATCTTTACTCCGGGGGCAGGTTCATATTCGAAGGTTGTAATAACAGGGCCCGGCAGAATAGTTACGACTTTTCCTTTTACGCCGAAGTCCTCAAGTTTCTTTTCAAGCAGTTTCGACTGCATTCTTAGATTTTCATCATCAGCAGAGACGGGTTTTATTTCAGGATCTTCAAGCAAATTAATAGATGGGAGTTGAAACCCTTTTTCAGCTTTCATGAACTCAAAAACATCCTGCTTTGGAACAGGGACTTCCCTAATTGGCTTGGATTCTATAGACGTTATCTTTATTTCGCTATCATTTTTTTTGTTACGCTCTTTTTTTATTTTAGATCGCTTTTTTGCTTTTTTACTTCGTTCTTTCCACATTATGATTAGTATATTTGTTTTTTTTATCCCATTTATAATCAGCTTCCAGAATCGTTTAAAAAAGATGATTAGCGAAAAACCCGTGGTCATAATAAAGCCAATAAGCCACATAAGGATAAGTATAACAGCGCCACCTGTCTGATTTGTATATTTGATAAGGAATGATTTAATGGGGATGCCCATTATGCCGCCGGATGAAAATTTGCTTCCAAAAATTATGAAGTGGTTTTGCTGGAATGCAAGAAGGCTTCCAGTAGAGATAATAAGAATAATTCCACCGGCCATTATCAGAACAATAGCTTTTCCTTGGTAGTCACCAAAAAAATGTACGCTGGATAAAAGAAATAATATCGGTATCCAGAACGCTCCAAGTCCAAATAGCCCAATTAAAATGCTGGAAACGTGAGCTCCAAATATACCGAATAGATTGTGAACGTTACCTATTGCTTTTGCATTATGAATTGATGGGTCTTCAGGGCTGTAAGACAAAAGACTGCCCAGTGTGAAAATTAATAGAAAAAAAAGGAAAATACCGATGATTTCTTTGCGCATAACTTTTTTGGAACTTTGAACCTGAGTAGTTACTATATTTCTAGAATAAAAGGCAGTATAACAGGACGGCGTCTTATTGTAAAATAAAAATACTTCTTTAAAGCTGTTTGCATCTTAGATCTGATTTTATCAATTCTGTCAGGGACATCAGGGCCTATTTCTTCTAAAATTTCAAGTATTACACACTTTGCGTCTTCGAGAAGATGTCCTGTTTCCGCCTCAAATACAAAACCACGCGAAACAATTTCTGGCCCATACACAACTATTCCTGTCTCTTCGTCAAAGACCATGTTAACTACAACAAGACCATCTTCTGATAGCATACGCCTTTCTTTTAGAACACTACTCCCGACGTCACCAACTCCTTTCCCGTCAATAAGCACCCGGCCCGTTATAACCTTGTCAAGGACTCTTCCTCCGTCTTCGTCAAATTCAATTATCTGACCGTTTTCAGCGAGAAGTATTCTGTTTTTTAAGACACCAACCTGTTCGGCAAGCCGTGCATGCAGAATTAGGTGCCGGTATTCACCGTGTATCGGAATGAAATGTCTAGGCTTAGTAAGCTTTATCATTAGTTTTAGTTCTTCTTGGAAAGCATGGCCTGATACATGAATGTCCGAAATCTTTTCATAAATAACGTCAGCACCTTTTCTGCAAAGATTGTTTATAATATTTGAAATAGCTTTCTCGTTTCCGGGAATGAATTTTGACGAGAAGATTACAGTATCGCCTTCCTTGACCTTTATTTGTTTGTGAATACCTCTGGCCATTCGGGCCATGGCCGACATGGGTTCTCCTTGACTGCCAGTTGTGATTATTACTATTTCATTGTCTTTAAAGTCATTGATCTGTTTAATATTAATTTCCATATACTCAGGAATATGGATATGGCCAAGATCTTTTGCAATATTTACGCTAATTTCAATACTTTTGCCGTTAATTAGTACCTTGCTGCCTTTTTCCTTCGCGATATTAACTATTTGCTGTATTCTTGTGATATTTGAAGCAAAAAGAGCTACAATTATACGCCCCTTGCTTTCATTTATTATCTTTGCCAGTGTTTTACCTATTTCCTTGTCAGAAATAGTATATCCTTCCTTTTCCACGTTTGTGGAGTCTGACAGCAGCGCAAGGACTCCTTTATCTCCACATCTGGCGAACTTATTAAGATCGGTCGTTATGCCATTTTCTGTCATATGGCTGATTTTAAAATCACCCGTGTGTACAATAAGCCCATAAGGTGTTTTAATGGCAATCCCTACGCCATCTACTACGCTATGATATACACGGATAAACTCAAGCTCAAAGATTCCTATTTCAAGTTTTTCTCCAGGAGAAATTTCATGGAGTGATGTTGATAAAAGAAGGTCATGTTCTTCAAGTTTATGCTTTACTATTCCAAGTGTAAAAGGAGTTCCAAAGACCGGTGTGTTTATTTCTTTAAGCAGATAGGGCAGGGCTCCAATATGATCTTCGTGAGCATGGGTTAAGACTATCCCTGAAACTTTTGATTTATTCTGTTTCAGGTAAGTTATATCTGGTACAACATAGTCAACACCAAGCATATAATCTTCAGGGAACATAAGGCCTGCATCAACAACAAAAATAGTATCCCCGTATTCAAAGGCCATCATATTAAGACCAATTTCTCCTAGACCACCCAAGGGGATAATTTTTAATTTCATAATTTGCCCCTTTTCCCTTTATCAAAAGATTCGCAAATTATATTTCTTACTTTTTCCAAAAGATCGTCCTTACTTTTTCTTGTATAATTTTTTGTTTCAATAGGTTCTTTGATTTCTATAGTAACATTTCCTGGTTTTATAATGAGTTTGTTTTTAGGCATAATGGGCCATGTTCCGTGTATTATTACAGGAACTATCGGAACGCCGGATTCTACTGCTAAAACAAACCCACCTTTTTTAAATGGCCTGATATTACCATCTTTGCTGCGTGTACCCTCAGGATAGATTAATACAGAAATCCCTTCCCGAATATTTTTAGCAGCCTTTTTTAAACTTTTAAAAGCAGCTCTTCGGTTTGATCGGTCAATATTTATATGCCCAACTCTGTGCATCGCATAACCGAAAATCGGTATCTTGAAAAGTTCTGCTTTTGCAACCCATCTGAACTTAAAAGGAAGATAAGCCAGAGCAACGGGAATATCAAAGTTGCTCTGGTGGTTAGACATGTATATATAAGACCTGTCAGGTCGTATATTGTAAAGGCCCCTGACGGTTACTTTAATGCGGCTGACAGCAAGTACAAATTTAGCCCATGCTTTTGTACAATTATAAGCCAGGCCGCTATTTTTGTTCATAAAGGAGATGAGTATGGTCAGGCTGCTGAAAAAGACTGTAACAGGAAGAGCAAATATTGCAATAATCATGGTTCGTATCATATATGCAAGTACGTGATTTATAATTCAGATACCATTATTCTGTTTAGGGACTCGGATTCACTATGTTGTTATTTCTAGTTTTTCGAATATTGAGTCAGCAAACTGAATAATCCAGTTGCGCTGGGATTCAGTAGCATAGCTTATACAATTGCATCTTATTGTACTTCTGGATCTTACAAGAAGTTCACAGGATACACGGTTAGGTTCTATCTCTATTGCAAAATAAAATGGCTGGCATTTTTTATGCTCAGCCTGAATATCAGTCAGGATATTTTCATCAAGCTGTATCCAGTATATTCCATCTACCTTTGAAGAGCCAACGTTTTCATCCAGATAAGTCTTAATCTTTTCGTATTCTCCGGGTCTTAGCTCATCGATAATATATTGTTTCATAATAATTTAAAATTAGCATAGTTTATTTTAGCGTGCAACCTAAATCCTGCAAGTGTCGAGTTTGCCGCAGCCGCAAGCCGCAGGGCATGAAGATTGTCTATGCAGGTTTTAGGTGCAAGATGTATGTCGAATAAGTAATTTGCTTAAAGGTGATTGCTCGATAGTGGTTTGAAATTAAATTTTTTAACAGTATCTCTTTCGAGTTCTATCATTTTTATTTTCAGATTCTTTCCTCCGGCGAACTGGCCGATTGTATTATTGCTTCGGATTACTCTGTGACATGGTATAAGGATAGGGAAAGGATTTTTGGCAAGTGTGGCGCCTACAAAACGATAGGCATTGGGCCTGTTAATAGCTTGAGCGATTTTTTTGTATGAACTCAGTTTTCCATATGGGATTTTTACCGTAGCGGAATATACGGATTTTTGCAACTCAGTCAGTTCGCCTGCATCCAGCCATTCCCAGGAAGGCTTGAGCATATGAACAGGCACCCCATTGAAATAATCTATTATTGATTTTGATATAATAATGGCTTTTTGATGCGGCTTGTAATTTTGCCGTTTGTTTTTATGATTTGTTTCAGGAAGAATTATCCTTGTTAGTAAAAACGGACTTTTTTTATAAAAAATTGCAGAATAACCAAAATTTGTCTGGAAAATAAAATGATGGACAATTTGATCTTTTTTCATAACCTGCTGCTGAGATCGGAAGGAAAGTCAGACAATTCTGGCAGATTGCCATTATTATCAAACTGAAAAGGAGTCCATTCTGTTATCTGTTTTATATTGGGATTTGATAAAATATCCGGCAAAAGTGCTTTTGAAACCTGTAAAAGTTCGAGGCTCGCTGTATCTTTAATCCTAACGATACGTGCATCTTCCATTGAGTCTAAACCTATGGTTTTTGCACATACATCCAGTGCTTCGAGGTCTGTATCAAAATGTATCGGTATGGCCGCTTTTTCAGGCGAAATCGCTGTGATTGCATTTGTATATGTTTTTTTTAAATCCAGTGCATCGACAAGCCGTTTTGTAGTAATATCTGCAAGGCCGATTCCGTGGCCATTGCCATCTGAATCAGGTGATAGATCCCTTACAAATATACGTTTAACATGGGGAGCGCTATAAAAATCTCCCAGAATATCCCTGTGTCTGCCTGTAACATTAGAATCCATGCCGATTCCGCTGATATTTTTGCCGATATAATCTATTATTAAAATATCGAGGAAGTCAAATGGGATGTGTCCCATCATTGCAGCAGCATCTTTGAGAAGTATTTTTTCGCGTTCTATAATTGATGATGGTAAAATTGCTTCTACATGGGCTAAATCCCCGAATCCATCTTCCAGAAGGGCTATCCCGAAAAGAATATTACATTTATTAATTATAATTTTTGCAGCATCTTCAATAATTCTGAAGCCATGCCTTACAGCGCATTGATGAAATTCAGCCGCTCCTTTTGCTTTGCCGAAACCTATTGACAGCATCTTGCACAGGCCGCTTTCTATACCAGCCCTGAACTTGGTATGGTTCTTTATTCTATTTATAATTACTATATGATCTGCCTTTAAAGCTGTTTTTGAAATATATATTTTAGGACCTTTTGGAAGCTCGCTTATGTATTCAACATCCATATCCGAAATAATAGGAATTTCCATCGCAGATTCCGTGATCCCAAGTTTTGCAAGGACATGTCTCTGGCCGTCACTTGTGGCGCCTCCATGACTTCCCATAGCAGGTATGATGAAAGGCTTGAGTCCCTTTGTTTTTAGATAATCCAAACAATGGTAAAGGATTCTGTCAATTTTGCTGATTTTTCTGCTCCCAACTGCTACAGCTACGGTTTCTCCGGGCTTTATACTATTGGGAATAGGTAATGACGATAGAGTAGATAATATTTTAGCAGATAAATCCTTAATCTCTGATTTGTAAAGCCTTTGTTTTACAAGGGCCATGTCAGGATATTTTATTATAAAATTATTCAAGTTTCGCACCCTTTTATTTAGCAAATGTTCTAAAGAGGCATGGATGATGAGAATAAATGTTTTTTAAAAATAGCAAGTGCCTTAAAGCGCTACTGACAAGAGCAGGTATCAGATATTTTTTTGAAAAGCTAAATATGAGCACTCGATTTCTGCCACGGCACCCCGCCCGCCTCGCCTGAGCGAGAGCGATGGCGGGCAGGCATACCCGCTCAATCTGTACGAAGCGAGACATGCACGGCATTTTATCACTGGCGAAAAACCCTCTATGTGCCTGTTTCT
>JAHIKR010000345.1 GCA_018897415.1 Pseudomonadota bacterium | reverse complement strand
CCGCAAGCAGTGCATAAGTCTTCATTTATGTAACGAGGTTCACAGTGAACTTTGGCAGTGAAATTACCCGCAGTTCCATCAACTGACGTCAGCGTAGCTTTCGTTATAAGCTTTATGTTTGGTGATCGCCCGGCCTCAACCAGCTTGGGTGCGAGGATACAGATAGAACAGTCATTTGTAGGAAAAGTCTTGTCCAGGCGCGCCATAACTCCTCCGATTGACGCTGATTTCTCGACCAGGTAAACATAATAACCCAGATCAGATAGGTCGAGTGCCGCTTGAACGCCAGCCACGCCACCGCCCACGACGAGGACAGAACCTTTTTTAGTTTCTTTACTGTCATTCATTTTTATGTTTCCAAAGCGCGTCTCATTTCCATATCATAGAGGACTCTTTCCTTCTTTTCCTGGATACCCAGAGCCTCTCGCCCTTTTTCGATACGCTGGATCATCAATTGGGCCATCTTTACTGGATCGGATTCAACAGCCCACATTCCACCGTACAGGTCTTCCATCTCTTTGAACAGGAAATCAGTCAAAACCTTGCTTCCTGTTGTTGGAAATGTTCTCCCAAATACTACAAAAACGCCGCTCGCTACAAAATATTGCCCAATCGCTATCGCTTTTTCGCTCATCCATTCCGGCGCGCAACCTGCCGCTGGTATCTGGTAAATATCGTCGCCAAGACCACCCTCTCGAATAATCTCTGTTGCAGCAATCAAAATACGACTGTTGTCCACACATGATCCCATGTGCAATACCGGTGGCATACCTACTGTCTCGCAAACTTCCCTTAATCCAGGGCCTGCCAACTCCGCTGCTTCAGGTCTTAATAACCCGGCTCTTCCGCAGGCAGTGGCAGCACAGCCTGTGACAAGAACCAACACATCATTAGCGATTAACTCTTTTACAACAGTAGTATGTACATAACCGGAACGCACACGCATACTATCGCATCCTACTACAGCTCCAACACCTCTAATTCTGCCGTTTATAATATTATCGTTTAAGGGACGATACGAAGCACGGAAGGCTCCGCCTAACATATGATTGATGGTTTCGTGACTGAAGCCCGCGACAACATCCATCTTGTTTTCTGGGATATTGACCTTTCCTCTTTTTGGATATCTGTCAATTGCGCGCTGGATGATCTTCCGAGCTGATTCCAAAGCATTGTGATGATGCACCTCTATATGCTTGGCGCCTGGGATCTTAGCTCTGTCAGAGGTAGTAATAACCTCGGTATGAAAACATCCAGCCACTACCGGCAGGGACTGCATAACACATTGGACATCAACAACCATGGCTTCAACTGCACCTGTTGCAAGCACAATTTCCTGTTGAATAAAACTGCCTGCTATAGGGATGCCGTGACGCATCAGAACTTCATTGCCGGTACAACAAACACCGGCTAAATTAATGCCTTTTGCTCCAACTTTTTTTGCGGCCTCAATCAATTCGGGATCCTGGGAAACAATTGCCATGGCCTCAGATAAAATAGGCTCATGGCCATGTACAATAATGTTGACCTCATCTTCTGATAGTACACCAAGATTGACCACAGCCCTGATCGGAACCGGTGTCCCAAACATGATATCCTGCAGTTCAGTAGATATCATTGAACCACCCCAGCCGTCTGCCAGGGCACATCTGGTGGCCTGGAGAATCAGGTTGCGATAATCCTGGTCGGTTCCCATATGAGTTCTGTGCATAACCTCAACGACTTCCCTTTGTATGCCTCGCGGCATAACTCCCAATTTTTTCCATAATTCCTGCCTTTTTTCAGGAGCACGTTTTATGCAATACAGGCCTCCATCCTGTTTCCCGAATTCAGCCAATGCTTTTTCCCCTAGCTCAATAGCAATGTCCTTTGTACTTCTGCCTTCGGTCTTTATTTCAAAAACCTCTGCCAAAGCACGCAGCTTCTTTTCATCCTTGATTTTGTATTCTGATTCTCCCTTGGCTGCAGCCAGAAATGCCTTTGCTGTCTCCAGGGCATGATCCATATGTGCAGATGCTCCGGCAGCCACCATACGACAAAAGTTACGTGCAGCTACGGTAGCAGGAGTAGCACCGCAAAGCCCTATTGACTCAGGGACATCCTCTATCATCATACATGGCCCAAAAGAACAATTTCGACAGCACGTTCCTCCCTGACCAAAAAGGCATGGTTCAATAGCTCGCCTGCCCATACGCTGTATATAAGTAACAACCCCCTGTTTCTCAGCTTGCTCCGCAACACATGTGCTTCCCTCGCAATCAATACCCATACAGCGCTGGGCAACACCTATGGGAGATCTTTTTGTTGCCATAAGTCAGTCCTCCGACATTACTGATCAGCTTCAGCTGATCCATTTTTTAACCTTAAAGAGTATTTCTTGCCGCTTCCACGGTATTCGTCATCAACATAACAATTGTCATGGGTCCCACACCGCCCGGAACAGGTGTTATTGCTGCAGCTTTTTCTTTAACACTATCAAATTCAACATCGCCTACTAAAATCGCCTTTCCTTCAGGGGTTTTTCCAATCCTGTTAACCCCGACATCAATTACAACAACCCCTTCTGAAACCATATCACCGGTAACTGTTTTGGGATGACCGGTAGCTACAATAAGGATATCCGCGCGCTTCGTGTGGAAAGATAAATCCTTGGTCCTTGTATGGCAAAGAGTTACCGTTGCATTTCCAGAAGGCCTCTTCTGAAGCATAAGATTTAAAACCGGCTTCCCAACGATGTTGCTCCTGCCAACTATTACCACTTCAGCTCCTTCAGTTTTTACTCCTGAACGAGACAGAAGCTCTAAAACTCCATGAGGTGTACATGGAAGAAAACATTTCTCGCCGATCACCATTTTCCCAACGTTTACAGGATGGAAACCATCAACATCCTTATTGGGATCAATTGCATAAAGTACACGGGTCTCATTAATGTGTTTAGGTAAAGGAAGCTGTATTAAAATACCATGGATATTGGAATCATTGTTCAATTCATCAACTAACTTCAGAAGATCTTCCTCTGAAGCGTCTGCCGGCAAGTTGATCATCCTCGAATAAATACCCAGGTTATTACAAGATTTATCCTTTTGGCCGACATATACTTTGGATGCAGGATCATCACCCACAAGTACTGTGGCCAATCCCGGAGTCAAGCCATGTTTTTCCTTTAATTCTGCTATCTCTTTTTTAAGCTCTACTCTTATTTCTTTGGCAATTTCGGTTCCACTGATAATTTT
>JAHIKR010000344.1 GCA_018897415.1 Pseudomonadota bacterium | reverse complement strand
CCACTCCGGCTTTTGCCTTAATCTTTTTGATAATCGTATCCTTATACGGACAATGATCCACTATGCATGGTCCAATATGTACTTTGGTTACCTTTTCATCCATTGGTTTGTTCCAAAGATTGACCTGGGCAAGTCGTGTGACAATAGTAACCCCGGGACAGTCCCCGCAATTTAAAAGGCCGATAACTTCGCTATCCTGATTTTTATAACGTTCAAACTCGCCTTTTTTTCTATTGAATCCGACCATACATCTGCAACACCCTATGCAGACATCATCCATTGCTTTTTTGCATCCTACGATTAATATTTTTTCCATTTTATCTCCTTTTACCTCAATAAGGCCGATTTACGATTGCCCTTCAACATTTGCTCCATCAGCAAAGAGTACTTTCCCTTCATTAAAGGCATTTACAGCATCTCTTACCGTGACCACTGAAATCATTCGCCACCTTTACCCCTGCAGCCTCAAGTGTCTTAAACGCATTGTGTCCACAAAAACCTGTAAGCAAAACCTCTGCGCTTTTGTCACTTACCATTACAGTAGCCTGAATTCCGGCGCCTTTAAGCACGTTTACATTCTCTGAATTATCCACAACTTCAAACTCAAAGCCGTCTGTATCAACTATAAGTATATACGCAAACCTTCCGAATCGAGAGTCAACCTGTGAATCAAGATCTTTGCCTTTGGATGTAACAGCTATTTTTATTTTCTATTTTTCCTTTATGCCGGATTCGTTCCACCGCCTCCGCAAACCTGGTCATTTGCAATAAGTTGCAGTTTGCCTGCTATAAGATCTTCAACCACCGGCCTTATGTCAGTCCGTTCCGCATCATGATAGACATCAATACCCACCTGCTTGAACCCCATAAGCGGTCTCATGCCGATTCCTCCGACTATGAGGGCACTAACTTTATGTTCTGCCAGCAGGTTGACAGGAACCATGCATCCGCCCTGGACATGTTCCTGGTTCTGAAGTGTCGAAACATTTTTTATTTCTCCGTTTTCCACATCAACAAATGTAAACACTTCACAATGACCGAAATGTCCTGCGCTGGTTCCGTCAAGACCGCCCTGTCCATTGGATGGAACTGCTATTCTTCCGTTTTTCATAGTTAAAAGTTCTCCTTATTAAATCAGTTTGTTCTGTTTGTAATATTTAAAATATTATTAAGGTACTGCAACAGATTTTCTGCATGAATTTTATCCGGCCTGGGCGGGAGTTGCATAAGAATGCCAAGCCCTTCGGTTGCCGCATGAAAATCCTCGGATGAAAGAGAACTTACTGCGGCACAATTGATCATCGGATTTATTGAAACTAGTTTTTCCACGAATTTAAGACCGGTCATGTCGGAAAGCGATTCATCAGTAACTACCAGTTCAAAGCTATTAACTGAAATCATGGAAAGGGCATTGCCGCCAGACTTTGCCCGGGAAATGTTCAAATTGACATTTTTCCCCATGTTTGATGCTAAATCGGCAAAAAAATCTTTATCAGAACTTACCAGTACTACATGAATCATTTATCTCTCCTGTTTTGAAGTATTTTGTAATTGATATTCCTTTAAAAAAGTCTATCTTTAATTTGGATTAATTTAGAACCCAACATTGCTTGCCATACTGCATGCTTGTTTATATCAAATTTACACCGCACAATTCAATAGATACTCGTTGTTAATCGATTTTTCCTCCAATCACCTTGCCATGCAGTTGTTTCCATATTTCTCGAATAGCAAGGGCAGCCGGGCCGTTATTGTCCTTGCCAAAGGGAACGCCAGCAAGCTGACTGCTAACCACTGCCGGATCAAAAGGAATATAACCTAAAACATCCACCCTCCTTTTCTGGCATGAGGCGACGATCTCTTCAGCCATGCCAGGATTCAAATCCCATTTATTCAGACAAACGAAGGATTGGATTTTGAAGTGATCGGCCAGCTCCAAAACCCTTTCCAGATCATGCCAACCGGATTGGGTGGGTTCGGTAACAGCAAGGATTGCATCAACATTTGACAGTGAGGCAATGACCGGACAGCCGATACCAGGAGAACCGTCCACCAGAATAGATTCGGCGCTCTGCTGTTCGGCCAGCTCACGGGCCTTCTTTTTGATAAAAGTCACAAGCTTGCCGGAGTTTTCCTCTCCGGCAAAAAGCTGGGCATGGACGAGAACTCCATAGTCTGTATCGGAAATAAACCAATTCCCGCAGTAGTTTTCATCAAGGACAATCGCCTCTTCCGGACAGAAATGAGCACAAACTCCGCAGCCCTCACAGGCAAATGGATCAATAGCTGCACTGCCATTGAGGCTGACGGCCCCAAACTGACACAACTCTTTACAGGTTCCACAACTGGTGCATTGGGTTTTTATCACCCTTGCCTTTACTCCGGTATGGAACTTGTTTTTTTTTCGGGGGATGGGGGCAAGTAGGAGATGGAGATCCGCCGCGTCAACGTCACAGTCGGCCATTACTTTATTATCGGCCAAAAGCGCAAAGGAACCTAAAAGCGTTGTCTTACCTGTCCCTCCTTTACCGCTCAAAACAACGATTTCTTTCATGTGGTCAATTCCTTTAACAAATTTTCGAGGACAGGCCGCAAAGCGGGTTTGATTTCAACAAGGTTTTTCCCACGGGCGTACCCTTCCGCAAGCCGCCGCTCAAAAGGAATTTTTAGGACAATAGGGATGCCCGCGCCGGTGCACCATTTTTCCACCCTGTCATCACCGAGATCGGACTTGTTTACAATCACCCCGGTGGGTTTGTTTAAATTTCGCAATACTTCAATAGCCAGCTGTAAATCATAGAGACCAAACTGGGTCGGTTCCGTGACCAGGAAAACATAGTCGGCGTCGGAAACTGTTGTTACAAATGGACACGAGGTTCCGGGGGGGGGAATCCATTATGGTCAGGAAATTCTCTTTGGCTTTTTTCTTGACGGCCTTGAGCAGAGGAATCGCCATTGCCTCTCCGACCCTCAGGCGACCATGGACAAATTCAATGCTTCCGGCTCGCCCTGATTCGACAATACCTATCTCCCTTTCAGTTCTGGCAAGAGCATCATCCGGGCAGACCAGAAAGCAACCCAGGCAGGAGTGACACAGTTCGGGAAAAACCATGATCGTTTCGGCAAACAGGATGATAGCATTAAAACGACAAATATCACGGCACTTTCCACAAAAGGTGCATTTGTCATTGATAACCTTGGGAATAGTAACAATACAGCGTTCCGGCTCAGCCAGGTCGGGTTCAAGAAAAATATGGCCGTTGGGTTCCTCCACGTCACAGTCGAGAAACTGGACTCTGCGGCCGGCGCAGAGCGCCAGACTTGTCGCCACGAAGGTCTTGCCGGTACCCCCTTTGCCGCTGGCAACTGCTAATTTCATAATCTAACCTTGTCCCTGTCCGCATTTTCCACGGCCCTTGCCGCCACCACACAATCCCCCCCACCTTGTCCTCGTCCCATCCCCCTGCCATAACCGGCAGCTCCCACCTTTTGCCCTTGATAGGCGGCCGGTAATTCCGAACTTCTTATTGCATCAGATCTAAATTGTTCGACTGCGGTCCGTACCGTGCCGCTGATATTGGAGAGGACTTTGATCTTAGCTTTTTCAACAACGGCCATGGCCTTGGGGCCAAGACGGCCTGTTAGTATGACCTGGACGCTCTTCTCGGCAACCATTGCCGCGGCCCTAATTCCAGCCCCTTGGCCAGCATTCATTCCCGCAGCATTATTGATGGACTCATGAAGTTCCCCAGACTCACTGTCAACAATCAAAAAATAGGCTGCCCTTCCAAATCGAGGGTCTACCGAGGAATCAAGGTCCGGCCCTGTGCTTGAAATAACAATCTTCATGGTATTCTCCTGAATTTGAATATGTAATGATAAGCCTATCAGCCGATCAGTCCTTTGGTCTATCGGCTGAATGTAATTGATTCCTTGCTGCTTTAAAATAGTGATCGGCTCAAAACAACCTTTAGTTTCATGAAGTGGATTTTCAACACACACAACATCGGTTACATCCTTTCCGGTTAAGGTTACGATGTTGTGGGTCATGGGTCAGGTCTTCATTCTTGACAACAATAATCCGTTTGTGAAGTTTGTAACATTTTTTCAGCAGCCGTGATTTATACCCGACCAGTCGTGATTTATACTTGACGATTTACGCTGACAACCGGACAATTGGCACGCATTACAACCTGTTCCATCGTGCTTCCGATAATTGCTTTATCCGGATCCTTTTCTTTTGAGTGATGAGCCATAACAATAAGATCTGCCTCTTTTCTCCTGGCAAATTTTACAATTTCCATGTAAGGTATGCCTTCCCAGGTTCTAATATTGTAATTATCAAAACCTTCCATTTTAGAAACGTAGGTTTCCTTGATCCTGTCTTTTATTCCATAAAGACATTTGTCTATCTCATTCTGACCAAAAATTGCTGCACCGATTCCAGGAGTTATATCCAGAGCATGGAAAAGATACAGCATAGATCCACGTTCTTTGGCTAAATCATAAGCAAATATAAACGCTGCATCCGACAGCTTTGAAAAATCTGTTCCAAAAACAATATTCTTAAATTCCAGTTTTTCTTTGGGTACAGGACAACTAACAATCATAACAGGACAGCGCGCTTTCTGGGTTACGCCCTGCATGGTACTTCCCAGCATGCTTCTGTAAAGTAAAGCTCCCTTATCTTCCTTGGTATGGGGCCCCATAACAATAAGATCTACTTCTTCTTTTCTTGCAAGTCTTAATATTTCTGTATGAGGTACCCCTGCCAATGTTTCAATTGTATAGTTATCAAGTTCTTTTAATTGAGCTGCATAGGTCTTTTCTATCTCCCCCTTAATTCTGCTAACATATTCAGGGCTATAGTATTCATGCTCACCTGTTTTAAAGTCGACCACATGTGATCCGAAACCACGTGTAGGAAACCCAAGAGCATGGAAAATATAAAGCTTTGAATTGTGTTTTTTTGCCAGCTCAATAGCTGCATTGGAAGCATCGTTACATATGGCCGATGATGTTGTCGCAAATAATATTTTTTTAAACATAGCCATCTCCTTTTCATTTTAGCGTTATTAAAGATCTGTAATGTTTTTGATTTTTTAAATTATTTCTGAGCTTGGCCTTTAAATAATATATTATAACTGCAACAGTATTATTATTCTGCACCTTCTTATTTTGGTTTAAGATGCTCGGGAATTTCCATTGCTTCGATCAAAAGGTCGCTGTAGAATTTTACTTCCATACCAACTTTAAAGGTATGGATAATATCTTCTATACCGCTGTGGCAGTTATGGCAAGGCGTTACAACAGTATG
>JAHIKR010000343.1 GCA_018897415.1 Pseudomonadota bacterium | reverse complement strand
TTTTACGGGCACGCCCCTTTTTAAGGACGACGAGATCACCCGGCGGGTTTTTGGTGATTATATTTCAACCTATGATTTTAAGCGTGCCGTGGATGACAAGGCCACAGTACCTCTCTATTACGATGCAAGGGGTGACAAGCTGGGCGTGGCAAAAAACGACCTGAATGAACGAATCGCCAAAAAATTAGAGGAACTGGAGATCGAAGACATCGACGTGGCCCAGCGTCTGGAAAAGGAGCTAAAACGGGACTACCATATTATAACCAGCAAAAAACGCCTTAATCAGATAGCCCGTGATTTTGTGGAGCATTACTCAACAGGGTGGGAATCCGGCAAGGCCATGCTTGTGTGCATCGACAAGATTACCTGTGTGCGAATGTATAAACTCATCGGGAAGTACTGGGCGAAAAAGATTCAGGAGTTTGAAAGAGGGCTTTCTTCCATTTCCGATGAGCAGGAATTGATATACCGTCGCCGTCAAATCGAGTGGATGAAAGAGACCCTTATGGCAGTGGTCGTTAGTGAAGAGCAGGGAGAGGTGGACAAATTCCGCAAGTGGGATCTGGACATCACGCTGCATCGCAAGCTTATAAAAGAAGGGTTTGAAACCGATGATGGGAAGCGCATTGACGTTGACGAGGCATTTAAAAAGGAGAACCATCCTTTCAGAATTGTCATCGTATGCGCCATGTGGATGACCGGTTTTGATGTGCCGAGCCTTTCGACAATGTATCTTGACAAGCCATTGAAAGCGCACACGCTCATGCAGGCCATTGCGCGGGCGAACCGCGTGCACGAGGGGAAAAACAACGGACTTGTCGTTGATTACTGCGGAATCCTCAAAAATTTGCGCAAGGCGCTTGCCACCTTTGCGGGACATCAGGGCGCCGGTGTCATAGACGGCGAGAAGCCCCAGCCCGAAGTGAACCCGGTCAAACCGGAAGAGGAGCTGCTTGCTGACCTGGCTGAGGTAATCAACATGATAGTTGCTTTTCTCGAGGCACGGAATTTTCGCCTTGATGAAATAACCGAAAAAACCGGCTTTACCCGAAACAAGGCGATAGTCGATGCCAAGGAAGCGGTAAACGAAAACCACGAAACGCGAAAACGCTTTGAAATAATGGCCCGCGAGGTGTTCAAGAAGTTCAGGGCCTGCATCACTATCAGCGGTATAAACGAATACCGTCAGCAGTACGATGCCATCAATATTATCTACAAGAGTTTGCAGGAAGACCGGGACAAGGCGGACATTGCCGATATCATTCGCGATCTGCATGAGGTTGTCGATAAGGCAATTCAAACGCACAATACTGATACTGTAACTGATGATTCCACTACATACGATATAAGCAAGATAGATTTTGATCGGTTGCGAAAGGAGTTTGAACGCACTCCATCAAAAAATACGACGACTCAGAATCTCAAACATGCAATCGAACAAAGACTTCACCGGATGATTCAACAGAATCCTCTCCGGACGGATTTTCAGAAGCACTTTGAACAAATCGTTGAAGAGTACAACCGCGAAAAAGACAGGGTCACCATAGAAAATACCTTCGAGGAACTGCTGCGCTTTGTCGACTCCTTGGATGAAGAATCACGGCGCGCTATGCAAGAGGGACTTGACGAAGAGTCACTTGCGATTTTTGATCTCCTGGTCAAACCTGATTTATCCAGCCGGGACATTAAACAAATCAAAGAAGTGGCTCAAGAGCTTCTCTTTGAATTGAAGTCAGAAAAATTAAGAATTGATAACTGGCGCGAAAAGCAGGCAACACGAGATGATGTAAAGGTTGAAATTGCCAATTTCCTGTGGAATGAAAGAACCGGGTTGCCGAAAAGCTACTCGGAAAGCGAGATTGGAATTAAGTCAGAAAAGGTCTACCTGCACGTGTTTCAGCAGTATCCAAATGAACAACCGGCTGTTTATGCAGGGGCTTTTTAATGCGTGTATTTGGGGAAAAAGTAAAAACAAAATAATGTTTTAGAGTTTCTCTATGCTTTTATAATAAGTTAAAGCCCTTACAAATCTTTTTATTCTAACTGCGGGGTTGGGGGGGGTATACGTATTGGAGGGAGTATTATGTTTATTAATGCAATAGAAAAAGTGATCCAATTCACCCGTCCAATCCATACAATAAGCAGAACCTATAATTCAACAGTAATCCAAGCTGGAGCTTCTTCTCTTTTCTTCGTTAATTCAGATGGATGGGCTCTGACTTGTGGGCACGTCGCAAAACAAATTGTAATTTCAGGCCAAGTATTGAAAAGGAAGCTGGATTTTGAGAAGGATTTGGAGGCGACACATAGTAGAAAGTCAAATAAGAAATGGAAAAAGGAACTAGAAAAGAAATTCAAACTAAGCGGAAGTGAGACATATGAAATTTACAATAATTTTATGAATTGTATAGAAGGAAAACTAGGTGCTGATATTAAGGTTCACAAGGAAATAGATGTAGCCTTGATACACTTCAAAGAATATTCAAAACTTCTATGCGATAGCTTTCCAATTTTTGCCAAAGACAGTTCGGCAATAAAACCAGGTAGGTTTGTATGTAGGTTGGGGTACCCGTTCGCTGAATTCACCAATTATGAATATGATAAAAATTCAGATAAAATCAAATGGACGAAGACTGGCAGATTTGACACACCATATTTTCCTATCGAGGGCATGGTTACAAGAGGACTCCTTGGTAAAGATAAGAAAATAATTGGTTTTGAACTTAGCACACCTGGCTTAAGAGGGCAGAGTGGCGGGCCTGCATTTGATGTTGATGGGCGGATTCTTGGAATACAGGCAGCTACAGGCCATCTTGACATGAATTTTGATATAGAACAGGATGTCCTAAGAGGCGGAAAAAAGAAACAAGTAAAAGATTATGCATTTCTTCACGTAGGAAAATGTATCCATATTGAGGTAATAAAGGAATTCATGAATGAAAACGGTGTCGTTTTCCAAGAGGGATAATCTACGTATAACATATCAGTCTACCTGGCTGGCGTTTCGCTGCGATTCACACCAGCCGGTGACTTCAGCGTTGCTGGGAAACTTAGGAAACTTAGGGGACGTCCATGGAAACTTAGGGGACGTCCATTGCATTATAACATTCTCCCTCGGAGTAAAGAAATTGGAGGTCACAAATTGTGACCTCCAATAGTGCAAATAGGGAACGTATTAAACTTATTAACTTATTTTTTTTCACACAGCGAAAGTTTAATGGTTTAATAACGCGACATGGATGCGGACATAAGCTATCATAACACAGGTATTGTTCAGAGGCGAATCTATGGACTACGAAGTGATCATTGTTGGCGCAGGGCCTGCCGGTATCTTCGCGGCGCTATCCTTGGCGGAACTTGGCATTGAGTCTGTTCTCTTGCTGGAGCAGGGGAAGGACCTGA
>JAHIKR010000342.1 GCA_018897415.1 Pseudomonadota bacterium | reverse complement strand
CTCTTTTTCAGGAGCATTTGCAAGAGCTTTACTTCTGTCAAGATGCTCTTTAATTCTGTCTTCTCGAAAAACATTGGTAAGAAAAATCGCATGTGAAGTTGGAGATACACCTTCTGTATCAACGCGATTGAGCATATCAACATATTCCAGTATATTATCTATCTGTCCAGCAAACTTGCTTATGGACTCTTCATTCAGATCGAGCCTTGCAAGGTTCGCGACATGAACAACTTCCTTTTTAGTAATTTTCATCAGTCTCTCCTGTCCTGCGACCTCCGACCTCTGACCACTGACCACTGACCACTGACCACTGACCACTGATCCCTATCGATTCACCAGAATTGGCCTATATTTTTCCTCTTTTAACTTATTAAGAGTGCTGCTGGCCTCTGCCTTATCTTTGAAATAGCCTATCCTTACTCTATGCCAAATACCTTTTTCAGGGATATTGATTGAAATCCTGTAAACAGGGTATCCTTTTTTTTGCAGTTTTGCCACCATTTCATCAGCATCTTTTGAATCTTTTAAAGATGCAACTTGGATTGTAAGTGTTTTATCAGTTTCTATTAAGTCCTTTTGCTTGACTATATTTACTTTAGCATTGTCAGGAATTACCTTTTCCTTTACTTCTACAGTATTATTTTGGGATAGATGTATTGTTTCTTGTTTGTCAGATATACCAGCTCCATTATTCTTATATTTTTTGGTTTCTTTCAGCGCCTCGTAAAAGCCGAAATCTGTTTTATTCTTAACCACATCTGAATCGATTTTAAACCGTTTTTGCTCCCTCTTGATAACCGCTTCTTTTAAAGCAACTAATTCTTTCTGAAGTTTCTCGATATCAAATTTTACAGGAGCCGAATCCCTCCCGACAAGAACACCTAAAACAAACATCCATGCAGAAACAAAAACAATCAAAAAAATCCAGATTGAAGGCCCTTTAGGTACAAACTGAAAAGAAGACTTCTTTTTATCTTTTTTATTCATCGCTTAATTAACGGATTCTTCAGAAAGTTATAATCATTACATTTTTTCAGGGGCAGACACGCCGAGTAGTGCAAGACCATTTCGGATTATCTTTTTAACTGCAAGTACAAGATAAAGTCGTCCAAGAGTCAATTCAGCCTCATCTGTAAGCACTCTGTGTTTATTATAATAGGCATGAAAAGCTGATGCAAGATTCATCAGAAAATATGTAATCCGGTGTGGTTCCATATACTCCGCGCTGCACCTTACTATCTCGGGATAACGAGACATAATCTTAATTAACTGTATCTCCTCAGGTTCAGTAAGTCTGGATACAGCAGCAGCATTCCAGGCTATATCACTTGTTCCCCTTTCTTGTGCCTTCCGGGCAATGCTTGATATCCTGGCATGCACATATTGAACGTAATACACAGGGTTATCGTTTGTCTTCTTTTTGGCGAGTTCAAGATCAAAATCAAGTGCACTCTCATAATGACGCGTTAAAAAAATAAATCTTGCCGCATCACTGCCAACCTCATTGATTACGTCTCTTAGAGTAACAAACTCGCCCGCCCTGGTTGACATTGCAACAGGTTCTCCTTCGCGCAACAGATTGACAAGCTGAATCAAAATCACATCAAATTTGTCCCTGCCGTAACCTAAAGCCTCTATTGCAGCCGATACTCTGGGAATATATCCGTGGTGATCAGCTCCCCATATATCAATAATTCTTTCAAAACCTCTATCAAACTTATCTTGATGATATGCTATATCAGAAGCAAAATACGTTGTCAGACCGTTATTGCGAACAACAACTCGATTTTTCTCATCTCCAAAATCTTTAGTTCTGAACCATAGCGCTCCATCATCCTCAAATATAATATTTTGTTTGCGGAAATCATTTATTACTCTATCAACTTTTCCGGAATCATATAGTCCCTGTTCGCTGTACCATCTGTCAAATACTATCCCAAAACACTCTAAGTCTTCCTTTATCTCAGAAAGAATATTATCCGCTGCAAAACGAGCGCAATAAGAGATGGCTTCCTCCTCGCTCAAAAATAAAAGTTTATCCTCTTTCTTTTTCTTTATCTCTATTGCTAAATCACGTATATAGTCGCCCTGGTAACAGTCATCAGGAAATTGAATATCTGTCCCAAAAAGCTCTTTATATCTCATGAAAACAGAGCGACCAAGTGTACTTATCTGCCTCCCGGAATCATTAATATAGTATTCTTTCTCAACATTATAACCGCAGAATAAAAGAATATTTGCGATGCTGTCTCCAACAGCAGCACCTCTGCCATGTCCAACATGTAATGGACCTGTAGGATTTGCACTTACAAATTCCACCTGGACTTTCTTCCCCTTGCCAATATCTGAAGCACCATATAATGTATCCCGTTCATGAATTTCACGTAAAACAGGATGCCAGGAATATCTGTTTAAGCAAAAATTAATAAACCCCGGTCCTGCTATTTCAGTTCTATCAATTATACCATCTGGATCGTCTATATTCTTAATAATTGCCTCGGCAATTTTGCGGGGTGGCATCTTCTGGACTGCTGCCATGACCATTGAAATGTTTGTTGAAAAATCACCGTGGGACTCTGCCTTAGGCTCCTCAACTTCAATCTCAGGAAAATCTGGCGATGGCAAATCACCCTTATCGTATGCATCCTTAGATGCATTATAAATCATGTTTTTGATTTTCTGTTTCATTTTTTTAAGACTTCATCCTAAGTTGAGCGATTTTTTGCGAAGAAATGTGCCAAGATCTTGATGCAGCAAGGTTTGCGAAAAGCGTAGGCATACCAATGGATATGTCGAGACTTT
>JAHIKR010000341.1 GCA_018897415.1 Pseudomonadota bacterium | reverse complement strand
GGGCAGGCATACCCACTCAGTTAGTATGATGCTAAACAACCCCGGCATATATCCCATGCAAAATATCTCCTATGTGCCTGGCTTGGCCAGTTCCCAGGGCTTAGTGGTTTAGAAATGATGCATTATTAGTTTGCTGTTTTTTAAAAACATTTATTCTCATCCTCCTTTGCTCTTCGTCATCATATTTCTCTTTTAAAAAAATTATGCTATACACTAATTTTTATGTCATTGATGGAAGACAAGGGTGCGAAACTTGAACTGTTAATATTCACTTGAAAAGCATATAAAATGAAAATATCATGAATTCAGCGCCTTTTGGGCTAACTTTTTTGACATGATTAACTGGATTTATCGGAAAAAGATTGAGAAAAAACAATGGTTCAAAAAAACATAAAAAATAAGAAACTGTTAGGCATAAAGGAAAAAAGAGAACGACTGGCCTCTATAATAAATGGTTTCGACTCTCTGATAGTTGCATTTTCTGGTGGAGTCGACAGCGCCTTTTTACTTGCCATTGCTCACAAATTGCTAAAAAAGAATGTAGTAGCGATATCAGCAACGTCACCTATACATCCATCACGGGAAATAGAATATTCAAAAAAGTTTGCCGATAACCTTGGAATTAAGCACATTCTATTTAAATCAAGGGAAATAAATCATTCTGGCTTTATGGCCAACAAAAAAAACAGATGCTACATATGTAAAAAACTCCTCTTTGAGGATATTTTAAAAATTGCCTCAGATATGGGTATTGCCTCTATTGCCCACGGTGCCAACTTGGATGACCTTGATGATTTCAGGCCCGGACTTTCGGCTGCGAAAGAAATGGGTGTTATTGCTCCATTGATCGATGCGGGACTTTCAAAGGATGATATCCGCTTGCTTTCTAAAGATATGAATTTATCCACATGGGATAAGCCTGCAATGGCATGCTTTGCCACCAGAATTCCCTATGGAACTCCCTTAACTCAAAAAGCACTAGGTATGATAGAACAAGCTGAAAATACCATAATAGATCTTGGCTTTAAGACTTGTCGTGTAAGGTGCCACGGAAAAGCTGCAAGAATAGAAGTAAACATCAATGATATTGAAAAAATTTTAAATGAAACAAATAGAAAAACAATCATTAATGAACTTAAAAAAATAGGATTTTCTCATATAGCCCTAGACATGGAAGGCTATGTCATGGGAAGCTTGAGTTATTAATCACCGCGGAGAAAGTTATTGGCGAGCAGAATTTTAAGGGTAAGAAATACAAGGAAGGTTACAAATAAATTACTTGTTTTCACCTTCTTCTTCGGGCGTTTCTCTTGAACCTTGTACGGCTTCTTCAATTGTGTAATAAATATTTTTGAACGTTTCATCGAAGCCAGCCGGAGAAAGCCTGCCAGCCTCTATAAATTTAACAACTATTTCCTTGGCTGATTTTAAAATCTGTTCATCAATGGAGCCCATTTTACATACCTTTTCCTAAAAGAGTTTTTTCCAATGTTTTTTAATCAGCTAACAGAAAAATAGCTGGGTGTCAAGGAACTACCGAAGAGGAAACAAACCCAAGAGAAAAAAACATCTGATGAATGCTATAAAGAAAAAAGACTTTTTCTGTTCATGGAGTGGCGGAAAAGATTCATGTTTAGCGCTATATCATGCCATCAACAATGGCGGTATGGCAAAATATCTTCTGACCATGCTAAACAAGGATGGAAGCAGGACTCGATCTCATGGTCTGTCTGAAAACGTTATTAAAGCACAGGCTGCATCACTTGGCATTCCGCTTGTTGTGGGATGTTCATCCTGGGATGACTACGAGAAGGTCTTTGTTTCTGCTATCCTGGAATTCAAACAAGGCGGAATTGAGTATGGCGTGTTTGGAGATATTGACCTGGATGAGCATCTTCAGTGGGTGGAACGCATCTGCTCCTCAGCACACCTCCAGGCATATGAACCTCTCTGGAAACGTTCTCGCATGGATCTCCTGGAAGAATTCCTGGATCTCGGTTTCAGGGCTACAATCGTTTCGGTAAAAAAAAGTGTTCTAGACAAGAGCTTTCTCGGATGCAGCTTGAGCAGGAAAATGGTTGCTCTTCTGCAAAAGACAGGAGTTGATCCTTCAGGAGAAAAAGGTGAATATCACACCGTGGTTACCGATGGGCCAATCTTTTCTGCTCCAATCAATCTTGTGACAAAAGGAATTATTACTCGAAACGATTATAACTTTATCGATCTTGGCTTGTAATCATAACATCTGTTACTCACTGAACGTTATGTATTTTAACAAGCATAGAGGGAAATAGTATCAATGTCTCTCCACAAAATTGAATTTCAAGGCTCTTGCTTGCATTTTCTAATATACGTGATTATAGTTAAAAACCATGAAAGAACATAATGAAAAAATACCAGGCCCAAGAGAAATTGAAAAAGAAATAAGTGAATTTCTGTCCAAGAAGTTTGGAGACAGTGTTAAAATTGTATCTCCAATAGTTCTTCCCCAGGAAGCATTTCTGGAAAAGGCGGAATTGCCTTCCAAAAAAGAGCAAAAAATTAATTTCGACTTAAAACCCGAGGATCTTGTCTCTTATCTTGATCAATATATAGTTAAGCAGGATAACGCCAAAGCAATTCTCGCCACAAAAATCTGCACCCACTTCAACCGTATAAAATACTCTGAGGCCTCACCTGAAAAAACCAATGAAATCGTAGGCAATATAAAAAACAATATCCTTATGATCGGCCCCACGGGCGTCGGCAAGACATATATGATAAGGCTGATAGCTAAAAAAATCGGCGTTCCTTTTGTAAAGGGTGATGCTACAAAATTCAGCGAAACAGGCTATGTTGGAGGAGATGTAGAAGACCTGGTTCGCGACCTTGTCAGAGAAGCAAACGACGATATTGAGCTTGCTCAGCATGGCATTATTTACATTGACGAACTCGATAAAATCGCTGCAAACAAGCAGATAATTGGTGCTGATGTTTCACGGACGGGCGTGCAGCGCGCCCTGCTTAAACCCATGGAAGAAACAGATGTTGATTTAAAAGTTCCGCATGACCCTATTTCGATGATTCAGGAGATTGAACGATTTCGTAAAACAGGTAAAAAGGATAAACGTTCTGTAAACACCAAAAATATCCTGTTTATCATGAGTGGAGCTTTTAGCGATATTCCGGAAATAATTAAAAAACGCATGAAAGATCATGGTATCGGCTTTGGTGCAAAGATAATAAGCGCTCAGGATGAAGTTGATATTCTCAAGCATGTTAAGTCAGAAGATCTTATAGAATACGGATTTGAGACAGAATTTGTAGGACGTCTTCCTATAAAAGCTGTTTTTGATAATTTGACTGAAGATGACCTTTACGAAATTCTAAAAAATCCCAACAACCCCATAATTCTTGGGAAAAAACTTGATTTCGCAGCATATGGTATTGATGTAAAATTTGAAGACAACGTACTTAGTATTTTAGCAAAGCGCGCCTTTGAAGAAAATACAGGAGCGAGAGGCCTTGTAAGTGCAATTGAAAAGGCTCTGCTCCTGTTTGAAAAGAAACTACCATCAACTAATATCAAAAAATTTCCTGTAACTGTTTCTGTAATGGAAAATCAGGAAGGATATCTGAAAAAACTTTTATCAATGTCTAATTCCAAGGAAATGGACCAAACCTTTGAAAGGCTGGAACTTGAAGAAAAGAAATTAATTGCTGAATATATAACAGCAAATAAGAAAAATTTAAGTGATAAGTACAATCTAACTCTTAGTCCATCCCGTATTGATCTATGTGTTTCTTATTACTGTAAAAATATAATGGACATCGGAAATGCAATAAAAAACATCAAGTCCTATTATGATGATATAAAAAAAATAGAACTATACTTTTTCAAAAATAGTAATATTAACATTGTGATGGAAGAAAATGCTATTGATTTCATTATCGAACAATTGATTAATTCCGGCATTAAACTCGATAATCTTTATAAAAAGCTCACCAATGAGTTTGAAAACGGTCTAAAACTTATCCGGGAGAAAACCGGCAAAAACCGCTTCTTTATTACAAAGGAGGCACTGCTGGCCCCTGAGCCTTTTATTAACCAGCTAATAAAAGACGAGTTGCAGAATTCATTAACCAGTTAAAATATCTATCAAACCATATTAAGAGACCTTAAAAAATGATTGGAATATCAAAACTCTACTGTGGAACGGTCGAGCCATCAGATGCTCTCAGATACGGACGCAATTCATCACAATTGCCTTCCCATCTGCTTCAGTTTTCCAAAGATAAACGGCCTGTTGTAGTATGGAATATTACAAGACGCTGCAATTTAAAGTGCGTTCACTGTTACGCACATGCAAAGGACCAATCTTTTAATAACGAGCTTACCACCGAAGAGGGTAAAAGCCTTATAGACGATCTCTTCCAGTTCAAAGTACCGGTGCTATTACTTTCCGGCGGAGAACCCACGATACGAAAGGATCTTCCCGAGCTTGCTGCATATGCCGTTGAAAAAGGCATGCGGGCAGTAATATCAACAAACGGAACTTTGATAACACAGCAAATGGCTCGTGTTCTCAAGGACATCGGCCTTTCATATGTAGGCATAAGCCTTGATGGAATGGAAGAAATCAACGACCGTTTCAGAGGCGTTAAGGGTGCTTTCAGAGCAGCTTTAGAAGGCATTAAAAATTGCCAGGATGCAGGAATTAAAGTAGGTCTCCGCTTTACCATTAATAAGTTAAATGTAGGTGAAATTGAAAATATATTTAACCTCCTTGAAGATATGGATATCCCAAGGGTATGCTTTTATCACCTTGTCTATTCCGGCCGAGGCTCAAAACTCGTAGAAGAAGATTTAACTCACAATGAAACCAGAAAAGCAGTTGACCTGATAATGGATCTTACAAAAAAACTCCATGATAAAGGAAAACCAAAAGAAGTATTAACTGTTGATAATCATGCCGATGGACCATACCTCTATCTAAGGATGCTTAAAGAAGATCCGAAACGCGCAGCAGAAGTCCTTGAGCTTCTTAAAATGAATGAAGGGAACAATTCCGGCCGGGGCATTGGATGCATTAGCTGGGATGGAGAAGTCCACGCTGATCAGTTCTGGCGACATTACAGCTTCGGAAATGTGCAGAAAAGACCGTTTTCTGAAATATGGACAGATACCTCAGAACCTTTAATGAAAAAGCTTAAAGAGAAAAAAAAGTATGTAAAGGGCAGATGTGCTAAATGCCAATGGCTGGACATCTGTGCCGGAAACTTCCGGGTGAGAGCCGAGGCAATAACAGGCGACGCTTTTGCACCAGATCCGGCATGTTATCTTACAGACGAAGAAATAGCCTAAAAGCAAAAAAAGCTGATAAGCCATGAGCTAAGAGCTAAGTGTTGAGTGCCACGACATCGTAGACACTTAAAAATGCCACGACATCGTAGACACTCTGTTTTTTCAACGAAGTTTATAGTTTATTTCGTCAACTTGGGATTTCCCCAAGAAGAG
Source organism: Pseudomonadota bacterium (assembly GCA_018897415.1). Classification (GTDB taxonomy): domain Bacteria; phylum Desulfobacterota; class Desulfobacteria; order Desulfobacterales; family ETH-SRB1; genus B13-G4. Next base: position 27 of record JAHIKR010000341.1, on the reverse strand, counting down.
TTTCATCTTTTGTTCTTTGACATCGAT
>JAHIKR010000340.1 GCA_018897415.1 Pseudomonadota bacterium | reverse complement strand
GGTCGCCGTCCTCGTTTCGATCAAAAATTTTACCAATACACCGATGAACTTGAGAGCTTTCAGGAATGGCGAAATAAAGCAGGAGTTTCCCTTCAATAGTGATTGTTTCCGGCAAAGCATACAAAGGAGGATTGATTTTTTAATATGACCGCCGTTACGGTTGAGAAAGGCGCAGATACTTTTATACACATCACGGTTAACCTGATTCCGGCATTCTTTGAACTCAACTGTCAGGCCCTCCCCATCTTTAATAATATTCCGTAATTGTTCAGCAATCATCTTTTCCTCCACCACCTCCACAGCCCATATTCCCCAAAACAGCCCTCCAAACTAACGGCGGATCTTCGACTTTGAGCTGAAATGGGTAAAGGGTGGTTTTTAAAAAATCAATTCCCCATCATTCGTTTGATTTTTTCTTCGCCCTTGTTTCTGTCTACTGACCTCCGACCTCCGACCTCTGACCTCAGCCTTCAACATCCACCACAAAAAGATCGGCGTAGATTTAAGATTTCTTTCCCATAGCCTCTTCGGTTCTTTTAGAAGTCGGGGCAGCCATTCCAAACCTATTGTTATCCAAAAATCAGAAGATCGTTTCTTAGTACCTGCATAAAAGTCAAAAACAGCGCCGATTGCAGCTATAACGTGCCCGCTTTACACAAAATAAGTTAAAAAGTTAAGTGCGTCCCATGTTATCCCCATATTACCAATAATATTTTTTTGACACATTACTTGTAACTATTGAACATCGCATATCTCTTGACAGAGTCCGATCATAACGAGTATAATATACACATGAAATACGGGAGGTGATTATTTATGTCTAAGTTAATAACAGCCATCTATGAAGATGGTATCTTTAAGCCATTACAAGATATTAATCTCCGTGATCATCAAAGGGTGAAATTGGAAATTATACACGAAGCTGAACCATCTCTTGTTGAGTCTCAAAAAAAGGCTCTCTTAGAGATTGCGGGTATAGGTAATAGCGGTTTGAGCGATGTAGCCAGAAAGCATAACAAGTATTTGTATGGAAAGGATTCATAAGATGGCATCCGGCCATATCTTTACTGATACAAGTGCATGGTATGCATATATCGATAAAAGTGATGCAAATCATGCTGCCGCGGTAGAACTGGTTAAGAATTTAGATCGGCCTTTGATAACAAGCAATTATATTTTTGATGAGATATTGACGCTGGTTAAATTAAGAGTGGGATATCACATTGCCATAAATCTTGGCCAAAAGTTATGGAATCAGGAGGTTGCCGGTTTAGTGAGACTAACCAAAGAGGATGAATCCAGAGCATGGGAAATTTTTGTCCAATATGAGGATAAAGGCTTTAGCTTTACCGATTGCACTTCCTTTGCGATAATGGAACGGCTAAAGATTGACACAGCTTTTGTTTTTGACGATCATTTCATTCAATACGGAAAACTTATAGTTATTCCTACCTAAACAACACCGTGTTAACCTGCCCGCTATGCCTGGAGCCCTTATCGAACCCCATCCAACTATATTGCTCAGTAAATCCAATATCCTTATCAGAACTTCTATGAGCTATGGCAGGCGGGTCCGTGAAACCTGCCCGCCATTGCGAGCCGCTCAGGCGAGGCGGGCGGGTCCGTGTCCAAGATTTTCTTTTTCAGTTCTTTGGTCTTTTATCCGTGTAATCTGCGCCTGCCCCGTAGGTCCGGGAGATCGTACTGGGGTAATCTGCGGACCAAAAGTGTTTACCCCGTTAAATGCGTAGCCTATTTAACTGGGGCCTTGAGCTGAAATGGGTAATGCTCGCTGGGCTCATTATTCTTTACGCATCATTTGTTTGATCTTTTCTTTTATTATCCACCACAAAAAGATCGGCGTAGATTTAAGATTGCGTTCCCAAAGTCTCCTTGGTTCTTTTAGAAACCGTGGCAGCCATTCAAGGCCTATTTTTATCCAAAAATCAGAAGATCGTTTCTTAGTGCCTGCGTAAAAGTCAAAAACAGTGCCAATTGCGACAATAAATGGAACCGGCAGCTTTGACTGGTTTTCATAGATCCATTTTTCCTGCACAAATTCCCTTAAGCCTTTACAAGTCCCTCAACCTCACGAACAAGCTCAGAAAGATTGGGGCGACTAAAGCTTATCTCCCGTGCGGGAACACGGTTGTGTTTAATGTTGGGTGGCACATGCTTATGGTGCGGGAATGTCGAAGCCAAAGTTTGGTCGTTGGGATGCGGAAAATCGTCATACCAATACAATCGTTCCCCACGATTATAAACTTCATATCCATACGACGCAATTAATCCAGTCTCAAAATCGAGTTCTTCTCTCATGCGCAACGAAAAACCGTTTGAGAACAAAACTTCTCCTTCGGCAGTTCCTGTGTATGGGCTGTCTGACCAAACCATCACTGTGGAACGTACTACAGAAGGGCGGTCCAGCAGATCTGCAACAAAGCGACTGTAATTAGCAAGTGACTTAAGTGGATTATCGGGCATTATTAGTAGGCAGGCTGAACACGCAAAGTTTCAGATAGGTCTCGTTGGTGGATTTGTTTGGTGTACACTTCTTTGCGCCGTAGCCATGTTTCGTAAATTCCCTTCCAACGGCTGAAGTCAACACGGCTTTCATCATAATCATCATAGCGTGACAACTTGCCCGCCATAAGAGCGGCGTAAAAATCTTCGCTCAGAATGCCATATTTCTCTTCATAAAGGGTCAACCGGCGTTCGAGTAATTTCATTTCAATAACCAGTTCGTGAATTTCCATTTCTACCTCCCGAAAAATTTCTCTTATCGTACCTGTTCACGATATTTATGTCAACTTCGGAGTTAAGAGCAGGATTATTTCCCATCCGTGCCTGCCCTGTTAAATGCTTTTTCTTTTTATTTAACTGGGGTTAACCTGCCCGCTCGTGCCTTGCTATGGCAGGCGGGTCCGTGTCTAATATTTTCCCTGACCTCTGATCTCCGACCTCCGACCTCTGATCTTCATCTGTGTAATCTGCGTAATCTGCGGCTAATTTAAATTGAATTCAGCACCTTCCATATTCTCTCGGCAGCTTTTCCGTCCCATTTGGGCGGCACGGAGAATTTCTTCTTCTTTTTCATACTATCCCTGTAAGCTTTTAAAATCGAATCTTTGCTGGTTCCTCCCAGCACATTTGTCCCCATTTTAATTGTAATAGGTCTCTCAGTATTTTCCCGCAGAGTAATACACGGCACACCCAGTGCTGTGGTCTCTTCCTGCAATCCACCGCTGCGCATCTTGACCAGGATCTCAGCATCAGTTCATAGTCTGCGGCTAACACTTTTACCCAAAACAGCCTTGAGCTGAATTGGGTAATGATATCTCTCTACAAAACATCTAAGAATTATCTGAACCCACCCATTTAAGATAATACTTACAGAGGCTTATTAAGTGAATCCACATTAGTTTGTTTAACAAATTAACTTTAGGAGCACTGCTTCTTCCAGCATGGTAAGGTCAAAGCTTCTCAGATCTGATTTTTACCCAAATGTGCTCAAGGCTGGTTTGGGTAAAGAGCATG
>JAHIKR010000339.1 GCA_018897415.1 Pseudomonadota bacterium | reverse complement strand
CCGTATCCTCCTCTACTACCGCGACTTTCGGTGCGAGGGCGAGCCTCATTCACGTTAAGCGCTCTTCCTTTTAGCTCTTTGCCATTTAGGCCATCGATTGCAGACTGCCCTTCAGATTTAGAGGCCATCTCCACGAATCCAAATCCTTTTGATTGACCACTATGCTTGTCTTTTATAATGGTGGCGGATTCAACCCGCCCGAATTGTTCTAAAGCCAGCCGTAAGTCCTCTTCGGTGACCTCGTACGACAAATTTCCTACATAGATCTTCATTCTAATCTCCTTTTGTAATAAATTATAAATTTTCACATCGCCTAACATAGAGAACTAAGCTGTTGCCACCGAGCCACCGCCAAACGCTTGCTGAGCTTACGATAGGAGGCAAGAAAAGCTTCGCCCGCAGTATAGGCAATCAGCTTAAGTGCTTAATTATAATTTCAATGTCATTTTTTGTCTATTACTTTTCAATTGCTTTTAATTGTCTTGATACCGAACTAAACTTGTTGTATCCACTTTCTTTTATTGTTTTACATTCGATTAAAATCAATTCTTTGTTACTTAGGTTTATAACGATGTCAATCTTTTCTTTTTTAGTATTTAATAATTGTCTGAGTTTTTTGTCAACGTTAAAGCCAAGTTTTGTAAATATACTTTTTGTTAGGTCTTCAAATTTTATTCCCATTTCATTTTCTTTGATTCGTACCCCATTTTCTTTAAGGTTGTTTAAATTTCTAAATCCAATATGTTCATAATTTTCAAGATATAAATTTTCTGCATCTTGAACGCCCGGCATGAGTGGCGCGAAAAGCGACAGCTTTGAGCATCCACCTCAATGCCGTTGTTCGCTGCGCTTAGGCTACTTCGAGATGGAGGTGTTTACCTACAGCTTGAGCATAATTTACCAACGTGGAGAGGCGGATGTCTTCAGCATGATTTTCAATCCTGGAGATGGCGGATTTCTTGGTACGCAATTTATTCGCCACCTGTTCTTGGGTAAGGCCTGCTTCAAGACGAGCCTGCTTCAGGAGAATACCAATTTTGAATTGCTCATATCCTTTGTCAAAATTTTTTGCAAATTTTGGGATCAGCTTCTTTCTTGTTTTCTATCGTATATTGATATGACCTTATTTTTCATAAAAAAGTAAGAAGACTGTTAGAGCAGGCAAGCGATGTCATGAGAAATACTGGTTAATGCTTGAAACTCCTCTGACCGGTGTAAACCATTGTAGCATCTGCCTCGTTACAGGCCTCGATTGACTGATAATCATTATTGGAACCGCCCGGCTGAATCACTGCAGAAACGCCCTCACTAAGGCCAACATCAACACCATCCCTGAATGGGAAAAATGCATCACTGACCATTGTGGAACCGATCAGCCCGCCCTTCTCGTCTGCAACTCTATTATCAATTTCTTCCTTTTTATCCTTGTCTTTTAATTCATTATAAGGAATTTGATACATCTCAAAGCAATAACGGTCGGCAAGCTTTCGATATGCCTTATCTCTTGCAATTTCAGCAACCCCTACCCTGTCCTGTTCTCCTGTACCGATACCGACTGTTACCAGATCCTTTACATAAATAACCGAGTTAGAAGTTATACCTGATTCCACCAGCCATCCAAACAGCATATCACTATATTCCTTCTCGGTTGGCTCCCGGTTAATTTTGTAATTCTTCCCTTTGTATTCACACTCAGCTATCTTTAAATCACCCTTTGATCGTGCAGCAGGCACAAAAGACCACTGGACAATAATACCTCCATCAATCAGGCTCTTGAAGTCAACAAATCTCTGACCGATAAAATCTGTTAGCCTTGCAATGTTGCCTATCCTTATGACCCTGAGATTTTTCTTCTTTGCAAAAATCTCCATAACCCCGTCTTCAAAATCAGGAGCTACCACAACTTCAGCATATTGTCTGTTAATTGTTTCTGCGGTTGCTATGTCAACAGATCTATTAACTGCGATACAACCACCAAACGCAGCAACTCTGTCCGCCATGTTGGCCTTAATATAGGCATCCTCAAGTGTATCAGACTGGGCAACCCCGCATGGATTGTTGTGCTTTACAATTACAACAGTTGGCTTGTCTTTAAAGTATCTTAGAATATTCAGGGAATTGTCAGCATCAGTCAAATTTGTCTTGCCGGGATGCTTGCCTGACTGCAAAAGCTCAATATCTGACGCAAGGTACTGGCCTGGCTGTATGATTTGTGTTTCCGCAAGGATCAGGTTGCCATTTACAAGTTTATACAGCGCTGCTTCCTGGCCAGGATTTTCACCGTATCTTAACCCTTTTTCAACATTATCTATAGTCCAGGTAACCTTTTCGTAAAATAGAGTCTGCCTGTTATCCTTATCCACAAAGCTGATTTCCATATTCGGCGGAAAATGGTCATCCATGATTGTCTTGTACATTTTTTTCAGATCTTCGGTCATATTTTATCTCCTTTAAAAATCCTTATAACAACTTTTTACATCGTTAGATGATTTAGAACTCAAAAAATCCGCAATAGTTCGGTCATAAACCGCCGTGTGCGCAAAAGCCTTCTGCGCCAGATTAAAACGAAGCTCAAGAGAAGTCTTACCGTCATTAGCCTTCATTTCAGAGATGATCTTTTCATAGTCAGATGGATCAACAACAGACGCAACCCTCAAATAATTCTTTGCAGATGCCCTTATCATACAAGGGCCGCCTATATCAATATTACCCCTGGCCTGCTCAACAGTAACTCCTTGTTTTGAAATAGTCTCTTTAAAAGGATACAGATTGCAAACAACCATATCAATAGGCACAGAACCTGTTCTGTTTAAGTCCTCTTTGTGGGCATCATTATAAGTCTCGGTAAGCAGCCCCAGATATATCTTAAAATCCAGTGTCTTAACAAGCCCTCCCTGGGTTTCCGGCTGGCCTGTATAATCAGAGACCTGGGTAAGACATGATGAAGCTTTCTCCCCAAGTATTTCCTTTATTTTGCCGAACGTACCGCCTGTGGAAAAAATTTTTGCGTCGGGATTGATCTCAAGAATTTGAGGTATTAACTTATCAAGCCCTTGTTTGTCAGATACACTTACAAGCAGATGCCTTACCTTTACATACTCATCAATCCTTTCAACAACATTAATGCTCATAGCAACTACCTATTCCCTTCATATTCTTATAGAAACCGTTTAAAAAAACGCTCCATGAATCATGGCGATCTTCTTATTAAATCATTTGCCACTTTATTTTAAACATTGATTGTGATAAAAAAATATATATACGTTATTACAACAAACAGCTTTATATTTGAATATTTTTATCGAAAATATTAAGCGAAAAGCAACATATATGCAAATGAAATTTGTTATCCTGTCTCTTGCTGAAACTCCAAAGCTGTTTATTAAATTACAATTCAATTTCTCCCTGAAATTATTAAAAAATATATAACAATGTACTATAATTATTTGTGTTTTCTAAAATCAGAAAATCATTTAGGAGGAATATATCATGGCAAGTTTAAAAGGAACTCAAACTGAAAAAAATCTTTTAACAGCTTTTGCAGGAGAATCTCAGGCTCGAAACCGCTACAACTACTTTGCCAGCAAAGCAAAAAAGGAAGGCTATATGCAGATCTCGGCAATTTTCGAGGAAACAGCCAATCAAGAAAAAGAACATGCAAAGCGGCTATTTAAGTTACTTGAAGGTGGAGAAGTTGAAATCAGCGCCTCATTTCCAGCCGGTGTAATCGGCACAACCCTTGAAAACCTTAAAGCATCTGCGGCAGGAGAAAATCACGAACATTCACAAATGTATCCTGAATTTGCTAAAACAGCCCGTGAAGAAGGTCTTGAAGACATCGCAAAGATATTTGAAGCAATTGCTGTTGCGGAAAAGCAGCATGAAAAAAGGTATCTTGCCCTTGCCTCCAATATCGAAGCAGGCAGAGTCTTTAAAAAAGATGAAGAAGTTATGTGGCGCTGCAGAAACTGCGGCTATGTCCATTACGGTAAAGAAGCGCCCGAAAAGTGCCCGGCATGCGATCATCCACAAGCTTACTTTG
>JAHIKR010000338.1 GCA_018897415.1 Pseudomonadota bacterium | reverse complement strand
TCTCGTGGGTATATGTCCTCATCCAGGATTATTTGTGTAATGGGAACTGTGCAGGCTGTTTTTGCCATGATGCCACTTTCTGCAATAATCAGGTTTAAATTGATGCAAAAGCGCAAGAACTAAGGTCAAAAAAACGCCGCTTAATCAGTCACAAGTATCTGAAGATTAATATAATATCAGCTCAACCTGTATTTCAAATAAGTAAACCGCTTTTGCGCCTTGTCGTTCATATCCCGATCTCCAGAGAGACCAAGGGGAACATCCGTAAATAAATAAGTAACTGAACGCAGAATTTGAGTTATTTATTTATGGACATCCCGAACTTCCCAATTGCCTTGAACCTGATGGGTGACTGGTGCGGATCAGCTTGGGCTGACTGCTAACCGATGAAAAAAAACCGGGTGCGGAAAAAGGTGACAATAAAGCGAGGCTGTGCTGGTGCGAAAGTAAGAGGACAAGCGAAAAAAATGTATTTATTTGAAGGGAGAGGTGTTTTTTTCTCTTGACAGGCCCTTTAATGGGTGACCCTTTTTTTGCTATTGACATGTGACGCACAGTGCACGTGAATCAATAAACCCTTTTTGATTTCGTTGCCAGCCCGTCTTATAGCCGCGTCCTGCTACCCAAGACCAACAATAATTATTGTCGATAGAATCGGCAACGCGAAATGCTCCGCGTCCAATCTTGAGGATTTCCCCAAAAAATCGACCATCTGGAGCATCAATTATAGAAATACCATTATCTACCAATAATGTCTCCAGCTCTTTGCGAGTTGCCATATGCCATCCCACTCGACCCCCAGCTGATTTGCTCTTACACTCAGCTAACAACTGACTCCATTTCTTATCAGTTACCGGTTGCTTGATCCATGTTAATCCAGTGCGCAAGTCCGTGACCGTACCATCACCGTTGTTCTTGAAGCGCTGAATGATGGCATTTATACGCTTTTGTTCCGCTTCAAGTTTCCGTTTCTGGGCATCCTGTATTTCTTTTTCTATTCGGCACACGATAACGTCGCCCTCTTCTTGTTCCATAGCACTTAATGATGCTTCACTGTCTGACTGTTTCAGACTGATTTCCTCGAGACGCCACCCATCGTCGTACTTCCTCATCATGGCTGTGCCCGTACCACCTTCAATAACATATCGCTTTGGTATGAATGGAATATTTTCGTACTTCCACTGAAAATGAACTTGTTTTGCCCCTTGGGGCATTGGCGCATCAGCTATTCCCGTAATTTCTAATAATGAAAATGTAACCGATTCTTTGAGCTTCACACTTATGGAGTCGACGCTTTCAAAATATTCTTTTCCATATACCGTAAGCTGGATTCCTTGACGATCTTGCGCCCACATGTGTTGCTTGGAACCCACAGAAAAGCCTTGGCTACTCAAGGGGATCGTGTCGGTACTACGGCCGAATTCTCTTGAATCTGCAATCAAAGAATACGCTTTTGGTCTACTTAAGTCATCGTTAGAGCAACCCAAAACCAATAGTACTATTATAACTATTAAAAGCGATCCATATTGGCTGTGATGTGTATGATTGGGCATTTCATTTTTCTCCATTTGTATATTTATAGTAGTATATTATGATCCTAATGTCAGCGCTTAACCGACTGGGAAAGGCCGGCAGACATTTCCCAGTCAGTGTTGAAGCATTATACCGAGTTCTGAAGATGCACATTGATCGGCAAGTGTTATTCAACCAGTGATAAGACCTTTTTATTCCTAATTGATCCAATTACAAGCGTTACTATAGGGGCAATAAACAAGATAAAGGTAGAGATTGCAAAGAATGAGCCTCCACCAACATTTTCACCGGCAAGGACAGCCCATGTCATAGGGCTAAGAAACACTATGTTTACCAAGTTAGCGAAGAATGAAGCAATTGGAAAAACCTTATCGCCAAGTAAACCAGCAATGGCTGCAAGAATCAAGGACAGCCAAATCACATATATTGTGACAACTGGAACAAAGATACCTATGATAGCAACAACCAACGCCGCTATACCTAAACCTTTTGCCATTTTCTTACCTCCTTTTTTGGGGACTCACCTTGTGTCGGGATGTCCAGTTTGAGAGTTTCTATACACTATCATGCTTTGTTTTTAAAAACCTTTCCTATAGCCACATAGAGAATAAGACCATCTGGACTCTTCCATGTGGCAACAATGGGCAGGGCTTTGATTAACCCTGAAATCTTTTCTTCCTGTATTGATAAAAACTGGGAAAGTAAAATACGCTGTTCTCCGTTCTTGCGTGAGGCGCAGTTCTTCATGATCAGAAAGATATTCCACCGATGTTATATGTATGCACTTTTGGTGGCCGAGAAGAGGGTGAAGTGGTGTCGGGTGAAATGCCGCATCTTTATTTTTTCAGCACTTCAAGATCCAAGCGGTTAGAAGTAAAGTTAGTAATCGCTACTTTAAAATTCCCGAAATCCTTTAAGGCAAGTTCGTCGGCAAGGGCCTGAGGGTCTCCCTTGAAGTCGATGTCTAAAACCCCCCTCTTTTCCGAAAATGAGCGTTGGTGAATGGCTTTGACTCCCCTCACGCTGTCTTTCAAAAGCATCTTAAATTTTGCAAATTGCTGATAATCCACCCCGATTATTATTAATTGAACGGTGGTAGCATCCACCACTTCACTTCGCCATGTGGACAATATCTGGGTTATTAAATAATCGCCCAATTGACCACCTGCATTCTGAAGCGCCTTCTTGCCGGCTATATTTTCCGAAATATCTATTCCTGCCGCATGTTTACCATCTGCTGCAACAATTTCGCCGGTATCTGTTCTGATAGCCCTTGCCTCAACCCTTGCCCGACATGAGATCATGTTGCCCAGAACCCCTCCGCTGGTTGCAAATTCACTGAAGGCTTCTCCAACTATAATCACCTCTGCACCATATTGAAGTCCGATTTTGGCAGCAGTTTTATCGTCACCAGCAAGGGCTGCTCGCACCTGGTCATTATAACGAATTTTTTTCACCTGAGACTGATCGACAACTTTGAATCCTTTCTCAAGCAATTTTTTTATTATTTCGGTCTCCCCAGCAGGATCCGGCACCTTCCTTCTGGTAAGGTGTTGTTCCGGAATAACCACCATCACTCTGGGCTTGTGCTTCTGCAACATCAAAAGGCCAATAGCTGCCAAGTCATTTTGAAGCTTATGAGAGGCCACATAAGCTTCAATCTTGATTTTATAAAGGGTTCTCGTAGCTGTTTCATCTTGAATGTAATACTTTTGGATATAACCTTCTGTCTTAGAAAATATCTGATCACTTATAAGTTGATAGTTTTGAACAACTGTTTCGGATTTTATATAAGTGCCCAGCGCTTGTTCTACTGCGTTACGAAGGGCATCTTGAACGGCAATATCCCTGGCCATTCCTTCTTGACCATCTATAATGTCCCCAATTCCCCTTGCCTTAACAACCATGACTTCTTGTGAATGGCCAAAGGTTGGTAGGCAAATCAAGAACAACAAAAGGATAGATAGTACTTTTCTCATCGATTCTCCTAAAGTCAGCAAAATAGAAAGTTATCCTTCTCAGGATGGAATAAACTGCGCCCCAGAAGGATTCTTTTGGGCCTGACTTCTTTTGTTATGATTTTTAACACCCCGTCCGCTTGCGGCGATATCATTCATTCTACTTCAGGAGGTCTTGTTCATTAAGTTTCTTCCATTCATTTTCTAGTCTCTTCACATTCTCAATTTCTCGAGAGTATTTTTCTGAGGACTTTTTTAAAGATTCGGTAAAACCAGCTAATCCACCAGAACTGCTCTGTATTGTGCTCAAACGAATAGCCTCTCTCAGAGCCTCTTCTGCTTTTCTAAACTTGTATTGATGTTCATAGGCGACCCCAAGATTATAGTGAGCCTCCGGACTAGTGGGCATCTTGTCTACAGCCTGCTTGAACTTTTTTTCTGCTAAATCCCATTCTCCTGTCCTGGCGTATATAATACCTTCAGCAAGCTCGGGTAGCTCTTTTTTCCTCTCAAATTCAATTGCTACATAATCTTGGTAAGGGCATATCATCTTCATAAATCGTTCCACTACCTTATTGGTAGCGTCGTTTAGAGCCTCATCCGCATCTGGTGCTTCTGGTACAGCATCATTTGTTTTGTTCTGTCTTTCAACAGTTTCATATATCGTTTTTGCAGCAACGATCTTTCCTGTGCGAAGGCCAACAACCTTAAAAGAGGCCTTCACCTTTGCAGTGACAGTATTGTAATAGGTGCGATGAGACCCGCCCTCACGGTCCTTCCAAGCACTATAAGTAACCTTATTGTCAGCTTTATGCATCGGCACATTACCAAATACTAAAGTGGCTGCTCCTATCATTTTACCAAGTTTTACAGCAGTCGAGCTATCTATTATGCCAGTGAATTTCAAACGATGTTCCTTCATCAATCTCTCAAGATTTTGCCTGTCGAGGACTTCAAATTTACCAGATTCGAATAGTCTCGTCGTCAGCAAATCCTCTATCTCCCTTCCTCCCTTTCCTTGGATTTCACCAATCGCAATTTTGTCTATCCCGCGTAAATCAATTTCTGCCGGCCTTGTAACTGGAACCATCACCTTAGTGGTAGCTGCACAACCACACATGGACAACATGCCAACCAAAAGAAATATTTTGTGAGAGTTGAAAACATTCTTGTTCATCGTCTTTCCTCCTACCCGTGTTGGAAATATATATATATGCCAACGCCTTGACGCAGCAAAAACACGCATAGGAACCGCCCGTAGCAATCGTGATTACTTTTCATCCACGCCAAAGCTCTTCATGTTATTCCTTTTGTTTAAATCCCCTTCATTTCTCACCCCCCTTTAATAGGTTTTCCGAAAGTAGATCCATGCTGTTACTACTTATGCGCAACGGCTTTAGGATTTTTCTATAGCTTTTTCAGTATCAGTTTTTTAACTATAACTAAGTGGATTTGTCAAGTATATAAAATGATAGACTATTAGTCCCTGTAACTTTGCCCCATAAAAATGTAAAAATTATTAAGGATAAGGAGTGGATATGGCAAAGTTACAGAAGCTTTTGGGAGCAAGAGTTTATGAACTGAGGAGAAGGGTTAACCTCACACAGGCACAGTTTGCTGAGAGAGTCGGTGTCAGTAATGATACTATAAGCCGCATAGAACGCGGGATAAGGAGCCCCTCATTTGATGTCCTTGAGCGCCTTGCCAAAGCCCTTGATATAGAAGTTCGTGAGTTGTTTAATTTCTCAAACAGAAAATTTCTTGAGCCCAAATGCCGCCTTGAACTCATTGACCTGCTGAATTATCTTCAAGACAAAAATCCAGATGAAATCGCAATGATATATAAAATTTCACGGCTGATCTTTGATGGGCATAATTAACAGTTTAGTCCGTTCTAAAACTCGATCGTACTAAAAAGACCGCTCTGCTTTCATAATTAAGTTTACTCCAATACCATTCCATTTATTCATTCAGCATCTTGATTATGTTTTGTATTTTACCGTCCAAATCGGCTTTATTTGCGTGATTATAAGTGAGGGAACAGGGTTGTTAGGGCAAAAAGAAAGTGTTATATCCCAGTAGTCTTATCACGTGAAGAGATCGAAACCATTTTAACATATCTTGCGCCTCCATATGACCTTATTGTGAAACTTCTCTATGGCTGTGGGCTTCGACTTTTTGAATGTTTACAACTTCGTGTGCATTGTTTGAATTTTGATATGGTGTCGATTTCACTAAAATTGGTATTTTCGACAATTTCCGATGCCCTGTTTCGGCTTAATCCCACCACCTTCGCGATCATTTCCTGTGTTCATCCAAGGCGGTTCATCCGGAGGATCACAGTGTTTCGGCCTGCCTCCGACTTCTGACTTCTGACCCCCGATCCCTGACCCCCGATCCCTGACCTCTGGCCACTGACACTGGCCACTGACTTCTGACCTCTGACCTCTGACCTCTGATTTCTGACCTCTGACTTCTGACCTCTGCCTCCTGACCGACTGAACCCTGAATTTAGCCTATGAGGGAATACGCACGATCTGTGATGCAGGGACAAGTTGAACTTTTTTTTGCAGTTCAGGAAGTAATTCGCGAAGAATGTTATATGTAATTATATGTGGATGTACTATGCCAATTGCTTCACCATGCTTGTCGGCAATACGGATAAGCAGATTTATTTGTTTTCTGATAAAATCAGGGTCCTGAATATGATCAATAAATACATCTCGTTGAGCGAAAGGAAGCTGCAATAAGCGGGCGGATGGTTTGCAGAGACTTTCCGATGTTGTGAGGCTGTCAATGAAAAACAGGTTTCTTTTTTTCAGGATAGAAAATATTTGATACATTTGAGTTGAGCTGGTG
>JAHIKR010000337.1 GCA_018897415.1 Pseudomonadota bacterium | reverse complement strand
TGAAAAAACGCTCTGGCAATCTGCTGATAAACTCCGCAAAAACATGGATGCTGCTGAATACAAGCATATTGTTCTTGGATTGATTTTCCTGAAATATATTTCCGATGCTTTTGAAGAGAAATATGAACAACTGAAACTGGATTTTGAAAATCCCGAGAGTGAATGGTACATCAAAGAGCCTGATGCCCAATATGGCGCTCTGAATGACAGGGATGAATACCGCGCTGAAAACGTTTTTTTTGTGCCGGAACAGTCTCGCTGGTTATATCTGCGATCTGTAGCTAAACAGCCGGAGATCGGGAAATATGTTGATGAAGCCATGGTGGCCATTGAAAAAGAGAACTCCGCTCTAAAAGGCGTATTGCCCAAAGTATATGCCAGGGCTAATCTGGATAAACAGAGCCTGGGCGGACTGATCGACCTGATCGGCACTGTTGAGATCGGCACAGCCAAGGCACAAAGGCAGGATGTCCTTGGACTGGTTTATGAATATTTTCTTGGACAGTTTGCCCTGGCTGAGGGACGCAAGGGCGGACAATTCTATACGCCTGAGAGCATAGTAAAGCTGCTCGTGGAAATGCTGGAACCCTATGAAGGCCGGGTATTTGATCCCTGCTGCGGATCGGGCGGCATGTTTGTGCAAAGCGAAAAGTTTGTTGAAGCGCATGGAGATCTGGTTAAGCAAAAAGGATACAGCCTTGCCTTGAATCCCCGCGATCGCATTTCTATTTACGGCCAGGAAAGTAATCAGACTACCTGGCGGCTGTGCAAGATGAACCTGGCTATCCGCAGTATTGATGCGTCCAACATCAAATGGAACAATGAGGGGTCATTTTTAAAAGATGCGCACCCTGATTTAAAAGCCGACTTTATCCTGGCCAATCCGCCCTTTAACGACAGCGACTGGTCCGGCGATCTGCTGCGCGAAGACGGCCGCTGGAAATACGGCACTCCGCCCACGGGCAATGCCAACTTTGCCTGGGTGCAGCATTTTATTTACCACCTTGCGCCTACAGGCATTGCCGGTTTTGTTCTTTCCAATGGTTCGCTTTCGTCCAATACAGGCGGTGAAGGTGAAGTTCGCAGACGTATTGTAGAGGACGATCTGGTTGACTGTATTGTGATGCTTCCAACGCAGCTCTTTTTCAATACAGGCATTCCGGCCTGCTTGTGGTTTGTCAGCCGATATAAAAACGGGAACAAGACCCGCGAACGCAAAGGCGAAGTGCTTTTTATAGATGCCTCGGAACAGGGTTACATGGTCAACCGCCGCAACCGGGCATTCAAAGAAGATGATATCCAGAAAATTGCCGGCACCTACCAGGAATGGAAAAAACAGGATGGTGATTATAAAGACGTTAAGGGCTTCTGTAAATCAGCCACGCTGGAAGAGATACAAAAACACAATTACGTGTTAACACCTGGCCGATATGTTGGCATTCCCGACGAGGAAGACGATGGTGTTCCTTTTGAAGAAAAAATGGGTGCTTTGACTGCGCAATTGAAAGAACAGATGCAGGAGGCGAGACAGATGGATCAGGACATTAAGGAACAGTTGGCAAAGATTGGGTTTGCGTTATGAGTGAGTGGAATGAAACAATTGTAAAGAATATTGGGAAAGTAATTACAGGTAAAACGCCATCTATTAATAATCCTGAACATTGGGGAGATAAAACGCTCTTTATTACGCCAACAGATTTTAGAACGGAAAGTAAATATATTTTTAAAACAGATAGATATTTATCAGAAGAAGGTGTTGATAAATTTAAGAAAAATGTAATTCCACCTGAATCGGTAATTGTCACTTGTATTGGATCTGATATGGGAAAAGTAGCGATAAATAGGTTTGAAGCAACAACAAACCAGCAAATTAATTCACTCATTGTATCAAGTAATTATGACACAGATTTTATTTATTACAAGTTGAAGTCCATTTATAAGATGCTCAGATTGTTTGCAGATGGCGGTTCAATAATGCCAATTATAAATAAGTCGACTATTGATCTTCTACGTCGCCAGAACGAAACGCTTGAAGCCATTGCCCAGGCGCTGTTTAAGCGCTGGTTTGTGGAGTTTGAATTTCCAGATGAAAACGGCCTACCCTACAAAAGTTCCGGCGGCAAAATGGTGTCTTCGGAGCTGGGCGAGATACCAGCGGGGTGGAGAGTTATAGAATTGTCAGAATTGGTAGAAACGATAACAAAAGGTACTACACCAACTACGTTAGGGAAAAAATTCGTAGATAAAGGCATAAATTTTATTAAGGCAGAATCGATAACATCAAATCATACTTTTGATAAAAATAAATTCGCACATATAGATGAACAAACAGATCAATTATTAAACCGATCCAAAATTCAACAAGGTGATTTCCTTTATACAATTGCTGGTACAATAGGACGTTTTGCTGTTGTTACAGAGAGAGTTCTTCCTGCAAATACTAATCAAGCGATAGCCATAATTCGTCTGAAAAAAAACCTAAACATCTCGCCATATCAATTGTTATGCTATCTAAAGTCACATTTTTATCAAACTTATTTGAGAAGTAGAATCGTACAGGCGGTTCAAGCAAATTTAAGTCTTGGTGAGTTAAAGAACACGCCAATTATTTTAGCGGAAAATTCAGTGCAATCTAAATTCTCAAAAATAGCGAAATCTTTATTCAACAAGATAGAAAAAAATGAAAAATTAATTGGATTGTTGGTTCAAACGCGTGACATTTTATTACCCAAACTCATGAGCGGGCAAATCAGGGTAAAATAAAAGTCAATTTTATTTGATAAAAAAGAGTATCCAATAATAAATTCATTTATAACCTATTAATAATGTTGATTCTTTTTATTTGACAGTTATTTGATGAAAAGCAAAATATGTATGAATCCGACATCGAACAATTAACCCTGGAAAAATTACAGGCGCAGGAATACGAATATATCTACGGCCCCACCATTGCCCCGGACGGCGAGCATCCCGAAAGGCAAACCTGGGATGATGTAATTCTGCCTGGGCGCTTTAAGCATGCGGTACATACATTGAATCCCTCCATACCGGACGCAGCCAGAGAACAGGCTATCCGGGAAGTTTTGCATATTACCTCACCTGAATTGATCAACAACAACGAAACCTTCCACCGTTATCTTACCGATGGTATTGAGGTAGAATTTCAGAAAGATGGCATCACCCGTGGGGATAAAGTCTGGCTGGTGGATTTTGAGCATCCTGAAAACAACGAATTCCTGGTAGTCAATCAATACACGGTTATAGAAAACAATATCAACAAAAGGCCCGACGTGGTTTTGTTTGTAAACGGCCTGCCGCTGGTGGTGATCGAACTCAAGAATCCGGCAGATGAAAACGCCACGGTGAAAAGCGCTTTCAACCAAATGCAAACCTACAAGGCGATGATTCCGTCGCTGTTTACATGCAATGCCATGCTGGTCATATCCGACGGGCTTGAAGCACGGGCCGGTTCGCTATCTGCCGGCTATTCCCGTTTTGTTGCCTGGAAAAGCAGAGAAGGGAAAACAGAGGCATCGAGTCTTATCAGCCAGTTGGAAGTGCTTGTCAAAGGCATGCTCAACAAACGTACCTTATTGGATTTGATCCGGCATTTCACTGTTTTTGAAAAAACAAAAAGAGAAGATCCTGAAACAGGACAGACTTTTATTGAATCCATTAAAAAAGTTGCGGCTTATCACCAGTATTACGCAGTAAACAAAGCAGTCAATTCCACAATAGATGCGGCTTCAGCAGATGGCGGCCGCAAGGGCGGGGTGATTTGGCATACCCAGGGAAGCGGCAAGTCATTATCAATGGTTTTTTACTCAGGCAAACTGGTGCTGAGTCTTGATAATCCAACTATTATCGTTATTACCGATCGCAACGACCTGGATGACCAACTGTTCGATACATTTGCCGCATCCAGGCAGTTGCTGAGGCAGGAACCTGTGCAGGCCAATAATCGTGATGATTTGCGGGAAAAATTAAAAGTGGCATCAGGAGGTATTGTTTTCACCACCATTCAAAAATTCTCACCTGATGACGGGGAAATTATCTATCCGCTGCTTTCGGAACGAAAAAACATTGTGGTCATTGCCGATGAAGCGCACCGCAGCCAGTATGGTTTTAAAGCCAAAACAATTGATGTAAAAGACGAAAACGGCAATATTATTGGTAAGCGCACTGCATACGGATTTGCAAAATACGTGCGCGATGCTCTGCCCAATGCCACTTTTATAGGTTTTACCGGAACACCGATTGAACTTACCGATAGAAATACTCCGGCAGTTTTCGGCAGCTACGTCGATATCTATGACATTTCCCAGGCTCAGGATGATCGAGCCACTGTGAAAATCTATTATGAAAGCCGCCTGGCTAAAGTGAATTTAACCGAGGAAGGCCGCAAACTCATTAAGGATCTGGATAAAGAACTTGAACAAGAAGATTTGACGGTAACGCAACAGGCCAAGGCAAAATGGACCAAACTGGAAGCCATTGTCGGCAGTCCTGACCGCCTGAAAAATGTAGCCAGGGATGCCCTCCAGCATTTTGAACAGCGCCAGGAAGTTTTCAAAGGCAAGGCCATGTTCGTAACCATGAGCAGGCGGATTGCTGTAGCTATGTATAATGAGATTATTCGATTGCATCCGGCCTGGCACAATGATGATTTGAAAAAAGGCGCTGTAAAAATCGTGATGACCGCAGCTTCGTCTGATGGACCGGTGATGGCAAAACACCATACCACCAAAGATCAGCGTCGCCAGATTGCGGATCGTTTTAAAGATCCTGAAGATCCCTTGGAGCTGGTAATTGTCTGCGATATGTGGCTGACCGGTTTTGACGTGCCCTGTTTGCACACCATGTATTTTGATAAGCCCATGAAAGGTCACACTCTTATGCAGGCCATCGCCCGTGTCAATCGTGTGTATCTGGACAAACCAGGAGGCTTGATTGTTGACTACATCGGAATTGCGACGGATTTAAAGAAAGCATTATCTGTTTATTCTCAAAGCGGCGGCAAGGGCAAACCGGCAGAAATGCAGGAACAGGCTGTTGAATTAATGCTGGAAAAACTCGAAGTTATGGAACAGTTCTATAAGGGTTTTGATTATCAGCGTTATTTCAAAGCAGAGACATCCGAAAAATTGTCTATTATTCTTCAGGCAGAAGAACATATCTTAAACCTGGAAAATGGAAAAGCCCGTTATATAAATGAAGTGACTGTTTTATCCAAAACCTTTGCTCTGGCAATTCCTCATGAACAGGCGCTTTTGATAAAAGAAAAAGTTGCTTTCTTTCAGGCTGTTAAGGCACGCCTGCAGAAATTTGAAACAACATCGACCGGGAAAACCACGGAAGAAATTGAAACCGCAATCCGGCAGGTGGTCGATAAAGCCATAACATCGGATAAAATCGTTGATATTTTTGAAGCAGCCGGTATTGCAAAACCGGATATCTCTATTTTGTCCGATGAATTTCTATCTGAAATTAAAGGAATGAAAAGGAAAAACCTGGCTTTTGAATTGTTGAAAAAACTTTTGAAAGATGAAATCCAGGCTCGTGTTCAAAAGAATATAATTCAAAGCAAAAAGCTTATGGAGATGCTTGAAAATGCCATCAGGCGTTATCAGAATAATCTGATTACTGCGGCAGAAGTTATTGATGAACTCATTAAACTGGCCAGAGATATCAAAATATCTGATGCCCGCGGTGAAGAGACCGGCATGTCGGAATATGAACAGGCCTTTTATGATGCTTTGGCCAACAATGAGAGCGCTCGCGAAGTAATGGGCGATGATAAATTGCGCGAACTGGCCATTGTTCTGGTAGATCGTATAAAAAACAATGCAAGTATTGACTGGTCTATTAAAGAAAGTGTCCGTGCCCGAATGAAAGTTTTAGTGAAACGCTTATTGCGGCAATATGGTTATCCGCCGGATAAACAGGTCATTGCTACGGAAACAGTATTACAGCAGGCGGAATTATTTACTGACGATTGGGTTAAAGCTACTCTTGAATCACATCCTGTTGGTTAAAAGCTAATTTAATTTTCTTCAAGATTGTTTGTGCAGGATTTAGGTAAAATCTAATACTGTCGTGTATTGTGAAAAATACGGGTATAACCATGCAAATTGCTTTAACCGGTGCAACCGGTTTTGTAGGCAGCCATTTAGCCAATGTTTTTTTGGAAAAAGATTGGAAGGTAACTCCAATTCTCAGGGATGATTTGGCTCTTAGTTCTAAAGACCTGGCAAAAAAAATTAATGGCTCAGAAGTAATTGCAAATCTGGCAGGTGCAAATATAGTAAAACGATGGACTGAGGAATATAAGAAGGAGCTTTATAATAGTCGTATTGACACCACGATTAAATTGGTCGAAGCAATGGGTCAAATGTCGAGGAAGCCTCAGATATTTATTTCCACCTCCGCTGTAGGAATCTATGATGACAAGGGGCGATACAGCGAATCGGATTATAATTTTGCAGACAACTACTTGGCAAGTGTTGTCAAAGATTGGGAAGAAGCAGCCTTTAGGGCTCGGAAAATAAATATCAGGACGGTTATATTTAGGTTTGGAGTTGTGCTGGGAAAAGGAGGGCTCTTAGCCAAGATGCTTCCGTCGTTTAAACTGGGCATGGGCGGTACAATCGGGAACGGCAGGCAATCCTTTTCATGGGTGCATATTGAGGATTTAATCCGGGCCTATATTTTTGCTGTTGAGCACGAAGATCTGGAAGGAATTTACAATCTTGTTTCTCCAAACGCTGTAACCAACAGAGTCCTTACTAAAACCCTGGCGAAAATTTTACATCGTCCCGCTGTCTTGCCGATACCAATCTGGCTTCTGGCTCTTATTTTTTGGGAGGGAGCCGCCGCTATTTCCAGCGGACAGAACACAATTCCTGAAAGACTTCTAAAAGCCGGCTTTAGGTTCAAGTTTGAGACCATTGAACACGCACTTAGAGATGTGGTGTCATCTTTTTTGTTGGATTAAAGTACCATTGTATAGTAAATTAAAAATATGGGTTTGAGGATAATAGGTGGTGAGTTAAGAGGAAGGAAGCTTTACACGGTACCCGGAACTTTAATAAGGCCGACAGCCGAC
>JAHIKR010000336.1 GCA_018897415.1 Pseudomonadota bacterium | reverse complement strand
CAAAACAGCCCTCTTCGCCCTTGTTTCCGACCTCTGATCTCAACCCCTGTGCACTTGTTGTAAAATACCAAGATAAGTTTCAGCCAGTTTGTCCCGATCGAAGTTATCTTTCACGAATCGCCTTCCATTACGGCCAAGGCTCTCCGAGAGTTTTGGATCGTTGTACAGCCTGAGCACTGCCTCTGCCAACTGCTGGTGATTTTCCGGTTCAATGCAAAGACCGCTTTTTGCTTTTTCTATAATCTCCCTGCTTTCCCCCTCAACTCCCAGAATTATCGGGCGCTCCATGGCCATTGTTTCGAATATCTTAGAAGGGATAACAGTCTTAAACAGATCGCTTTTCTTTAAAAGTATCATACAGGCATCTGAGGCAGCCAGAAACTCGGGCATCTTTTCTTTAGGTTGCTGAGGAAGCATAAGGACATTTTCCAGGCCGAGGGCCTCTTTTTCTTTCACCAGATTATCGCGTTCGGCGCCGTCTCCCACGAGCAGGAAGACGATCTGTTTTTCTGTTTTCAGAAGATTTGCCGCTTTTAATACCGTTTGCAGGGAGTGGGCCATGCCATGCGTTCCAATGTAGGAGACTACGAATTTGTCTTCAAGACCGAACTCCTTTGAAGTGTCATTCTGTTTCGGCAAAGGATTAAATTTGTCAAAATCAGCTCCATTGGTTACGACGGAGATACGTTCCGGCATCACACCCTTTTTTATAATATGAAGTTTAAAAGAACGGGTTACCGACACAATGTGATCGGCCTTTAGATACAGAAAGCTCTCCAGTTTTTCCAGCATCTTTATTATTCTGCGCTGTTTTATGGCACCCACTGTGATAATGGATTCCGGCCACAGATCTCTTATTTCCAGGACCCACGGACGGCGCTTCAGACGAGACACCCAGAAACCGGCCATGCCGCAAAAAAACTGCGGAGAAGTGGAGACCACCACGTCCACGCCTTGCACCAGCGAACACAGCAAAGTCGCTGAAAACATATAAGAGATATAATTGGCGGTTCGTTTCAGAAAGCCTTTATTGGCGCTGAGGTATGTAAAAACCCGCAACACCCTGATGCCGTCATTTTCATCCCTTTGCCAAATCCGGTTAGAAAAGCCTGGGTACACAACTCCTCTGGGATGATTGGGCGCGCATGTTATTATAGTTACCCTGTGCCCTGCCCTCACCCACCTTCTTGCATTCTCATAAGTTCTGGTAGCAGGGGCATTGACTTCAGGCGGGAAGTAATGAGTCAGGAACAGTATGTGCATGTAATTTTAGGTAAAAATTGTTTTATTGGTTGGATTGGTTAAATGTAGCTAAGGTAGTTAAGATCGTCAACTGTGGAAATTTATTCGTCTGAAAGTGTCTTTGCTTTGTGGATGTTGAAGATCCAACCGCATTTGAATGGAAGGGGAACATTTTTGTGTATGGTTGTCAGTACAACGCAAGGCTTCTTGATACCAAATTCAGGGCAATACCAGCCTTCTGTTTTTTCGATCCGACCATTCCCAGGCAAGGTGATTCTCACCAACATGTCCTGCTCATCCCTGACGATTATTTCTTCGCCTGTATAATCAACGGAAAGAGAAGGATGAATATGGAGGCGAGATTCGATCTCATGATGACCTTTGCCTTCGACTCTATCTTCAATCAGGCATTTATCGCCAAACCATCTAATCCGACGATGATGGATAGGCTTCCCCTTGAGGCGCTTGTAGCCATCATGAGCGCCTTCAAATACAAGTGAGCCGTCCGGCTCTTTATTCAAATTAGCATAGAGGGGACGTGCTCTTCGGGCGCAACGGTGAGCTTCCCAAACCTCGGACTGATTTTGTCCATCAATTGTCAGGGTATTGTGCCCTGCATTACCCCGATTGTATTGACGTATGGAACCGTCTTCATATTCAAAACAACCTGAATCCACAATCACCCGCCGCCCTTTTAAGGAGAGCTCAAAGCTGAGCGTATCGCAATGAGCATGGCCGGGCTGATAGTCTGGCCCGATGGACCCGCAGTCGATCAGCATCCGACTGTCAGGAGTTGGCTTTAGAACATAATAGCCGGTATCCGGAAATGAACAGACAGAATCCTTATCCTCGGGAATACTTTCTCCAGTGATACGTTTGTAATATTTAATCAAATCTGTTGGTTCAGCCTCAATCCCAAACGCGGCATCATTAAAAAGGGAAATCCGGTCATCCGGGTGAGTCATTGCTTTTAAAAACACAACCATTTTTTTGCAGACTTTCTGTAATTGACCGCTAAGATTTTTGAGATCCGAATGGGGCTGTGGCTTGCAGACATTGAGTAAATCCAGGCAATCTTCCAGAATCATACTGTGATACATGGGGCTTCTCTCAAAATGTCCGCCATCAGACAGAATCTGCTCGCTTATCTCTTGATTCAAAAGACGTAGCCCCTTGGCCAGCCATCGCTCTGCATCCGGCCCTTTAAAAAAAAGTCCTGAGAAAACCAGCGCTTTTGCATTCTTAAACAGGTGATTTCCCAAAAGATGATATTCAAAAGACCGCTCAAGCCACAAAGCCTGTTGATAAGCAGACAGCACTAAAGGCTTAGACTCTGTCTTTGGCAAAGAGATATTGCTCAGGTATTTGATCCAGTTGACCAGACGAAGCGATATGGGAAAAGGATCCCACGCATCCTTGGCCCCAGGCGGATTATGATCGACCCAGTGGCGTATCAAACGAAGACCGATATCGGAATCTAATCCGCCTTTAGGATGAAGGTATTGAAAATAATGCAGGTTGTATCGCCAGAGTCTTCCTCTATCTTGGGCCTGCCAATTAACATCAGCGCCATATTCAATCGTTTCATTAAGAAAACAAAAACAACCCCGGGCAATTTCATTATCATCCCACCAGGCATAAGAGAGAAACGGCGTATCAGGCTTGAGAGGTATCCAATCGATACCATCCGGAATATTGTGTGAATCCGAACACAAGCGACTCGAACATCTTACCCGAATTGCGTACCACACTCGATATAAAATCTGTTCAAGTCTGAGATATGAAATTGTGCGAAGAAAGAGGAGAAAATTGCCGGAATTCATTAAGAATACCTTACGATGACGAGGCCGAAGGGAATATTTCTGCGGCGAAATCAACCAGATTGATCATCTGTCCTGTATCAAGAGCTCTATGTATCGCAAAGGTCACTTCGGTTGTTTCAACCAGCTCGGGAAAGGGAACAGGCGCAGGACCGCCGTTCGTAACAGCGCTGACAAAGGCATCTATTTCTGCGTTAAAACCCTTGTCCTGTTTGGTTTTGAATTTTTCCTTTTTTCTGCCATAGATTTCCAGTTGACGATAATCATCCAGGGCTATGATTATGCCGTCTGCGGCGATTTCCAGTTGCTCCTTTGGGTATTCCGGATTTCCCAAGGCATGGTAAAGGATAGTCCCCACCGAGCCGTCAGCATAAGTCAAGGTAATGGCGACTGAATCCCGATTGGTTTGTGTCTTGTTGTCTGTTTGAATGCACGCGGCCTGAACTGTTCGAACCGGAGCGCCCACCAGAAATCTAAGAGTATCCACAAAGTGGCACACCTCGCCCAGGATTCTACCTCCCCCCTGAACCGGATCCTGAACCCAAGAATCCTTTGGGATAAAACCGGCATTGATACGATAAGAAGCCACAAGCGGGGTCGTCCGGGTAGAAAGAACCTTCTTAACTTTTTGGATAAATGGGGAGAACCTTCGGTTAAAACCAACCATTAGAACGGGTTGCGGGTTGCGGGTTGCGGGTTGCGAGTTGTAAATATCAAAAATTTCTCCCAATTCCTGGACTGTTAAGCAGAGTGGTTTTTCAACAAAAACATGTTTTCCAGCTCTTAGGGCCTGCTCTACCAGCGGCCCGTGCAGATCGTGCCGGGTAGCGATCAGAACGGTGTTCACTGACTTATCCGCCAGTATTTCTTCCTTACTATCCGCGCAATAGGCAAAATTGAACTGTTCAGCAACTGCCTTGGCGCTCATTCCACTGGCTGTGGTTACCCCTTGCAGTTTGACTTTTTGTTGTCTTGCAAATCCGGGAAGTAGAATGCTTTTTGCGAAATTACCCGCACCAATGACCCCAAGGCCGATTTCATCGCTGGACAGAGTTGTAGAACGATCATTGACAACAATTTTCCGGGACTCTGGTTGAGGGGAGTACTCCAAAACCAGACCCAGATAGGACTCTTTGCCTCCAAGGATCATATCATAGGCGTCTAAAGCTTTTTCAAATGGAAAACGATGCGTAATCAGGGAACGAACATCGACTCGACCGGCAGCTACCAGTTCCAGAAAGGCCTGCATGTTTCGCTGCTCGGTCCAGCGTACATATGGTAAAGGGTAGTCATGGCCCCGTTCTTCATATTCTACATCATAGCGGCCAGGGCCGTAAGACATGGAAAGACGCAGATCAAGTTCTTTCTTGTAGTAAATATCTCGCGGAATATCCATTCCAACAAGGCCAACGACCACTACACGACCTTTGTTCCTGGATATTTCTCCGGCTAAGGTTATGAGCCGGCTGTCATGGGCAGCGGCAGTGATAATCACAGCATCAGCACCGACTCCATTAGTGAATTGGGCTGATTTATCATCCAATTCATTACTGTGTACAGCCGCATCCACACCAAGCTTTTTTGCAAGATTAATTTTATCAGGATCAATATCCGCGCCTATAACCTGACAACCATTTGCCTTGCAAAGCTGGAATGTTAATTGCCCCAAAAGACCCAGCCCGATAACACAAACGCGCTCACCAAGAGACAGTGTTGCCTGGCGCACACCCTGGAGGGCTATAGCGCCAACAGTAGCAAAAGCCGCCTCCTCAAAAGATAGTGGCTCTTGCGTGTGCTGGAATGGAATTTTCACGCAAAGATTTTTCGGAACCACATTATATTCTGCATGATTGGCATATCCGGCCCCGCCACAAGCAACAAAATCCCCGACCTGAAACTCATCCACACCGCTACCAACCGCCCTTACAATTCCTGCACATGAATAGCCCAAGGGGATTGGAGTGTCTAATTTGCTGCGAACTTTTTGCAGGGTATTGGTAATGCCTTCTTTCATGGCAGTTGCAATGACCTTCTTCACCAGGTCTGGTCGTGCCTTTGCTTTGCCGAGAAGAGATTTTTTTGCCAGATCGACGAGCATTTTTTCAGTGCCGGCGGAAACAATGGAAGCCTTTGTCTCTAATAGCAGCATGCCTGGAGCTACTTGCGGACGAGGAACTTCTTCGAGTTTCATCTCACCTGTTTTGTATGATTGGATGATTTGTTTCATAAGTTTCTATTTATTTGCTCGCTTCTATTAACAAAGCAAGCTTTCCTTTAAATATTCATTCATATTCCACCCCTATCCAAAAATATCCTCTGCCACCATTCAATGCACATCAACGAAAAGATAGTGTAACTGGCATCAACCTTGCCACTGTAATCATCATCAATCAATTTTCTCACAGCCTTTGGATTAAAAAGCCCCCGATTTTTCAAGCTTCTTTCTCCCAGTATTTCCAGAACAACTTCCTGCAGATCATTATGCAGCCATTGCCTGAGAGGTGCCCCGAATCCACTTTTAGGGCGGTAAATAACTTCATGTGGAAGATAGGGTTCCATAGCTTTTTTAAATATGTATTTCCCAATCCCCCCCCTTTGTTTCAAATGAGCCGGAATCCGGGTCGCAAAATCA
Organism: Pseudomonadota bacterium; assembly: GCA_018897415.1. Lineage (GTDB taxonomy): Bacteria > Desulfobacterota > Desulfobacteria > Desulfobacterales > ETH-SRB1 > B13-G4. The sequence goes on along the minus strand of JAHIKR010000336.1, from coordinate 16,404 downwards.
ATTAACTCCATGTCAAGCAGGGGAACCCTCACCTCAACGCCGGCAGCCATACCCATTTTGTCGGTATAGTTCAGATTATGATCCGCTAAAAAGTGTTTTGCCTCCAGATAGAGCAAACGATTTAATGGATTTTTCTCTTCAGAAATTCTGCTTAAAGTTTGTCTTAACGGATCAATTGAGTTGGTATCTGCAAGAGCATTTTTCAGATCATCAGTATAAAGGGATCTCTGAGTATTCTCATCAATCCATAAAAAATAGCTGATCAATCTTTCTTCGGTGCTACAGTCGGCATAGCGAAATGCCTTTCCCAGTCTCCTTCCAATCGAATTGTTTTGAGGAAGCTTATTGCTTAAAATATGGAGTGCCTTGAGCCCGCTTTTGGGAAGCCATGACCAGTAATTTTCCAGCAACAACGCATGGTGCCGCCTATAACCGCTGAATATATCATCCCCTCCGGCGCCGGAAAGCAAGACCTTGATTCCATGCTCTCTGGCAAGTTCGCTGATAAATAGGGCATTCAAAGGGGCCGGGTCAGCCTGGGGCTCATCAAGAAAATAGATCATTTCTTCAATTCTATTTACCATTTCATGCCCCACGGTGACAGTATGGAGATTTACCCCTAAATATTTTGCCACTTTTTGAGCATAAGGCAAATCCTCTGTAAATCCATCAAATCTGCCAATACTGTTTTCAAAGCCAATGGTAAAGCAATCAAGCTTCTGATCGGGATTCATCTGTCCGGCAAAGGCAACCACAGCGCTGGAGTCAAGACCACCTGAAAGAAAAGCGCCCACAGGCACATCACTCACCATTTGACGATGTACCGCCTCTTTGATTTTGTCAGCAAGGCTTCCGGCTATTTCATTTTCTGAGGAATTAAAAACTTGCTGCCCATAAGGAAGATCATAAAAACACCACTTCTTTTGGATTTTCCCCTCCCTGACCACCATCGCGTAACCCGGCTCCAGCTTGCAAACCGATTTCAACATGGTATGAGGGGCAGGAGACCACAGATAAGACAGATAATAATGAACTGCCTGGTAGTCTAATGATCTATCAACACCTGGCTCTTTTAATATGGCTTTAAGTTCGGAAGCAAATAAGAATCCATTATTATTTTGAACATAATATAACGGTTTTACGCCAAGGCCGTCACGGGCAATAAACAGCGTATCATTCCGCGTATCCCAGATTGCAAAGGCAAAAATACCGTTCAACTGGACGAGCATCTCCTTCCCATCTCGTAAATATAGATTTAGCAGGACTTCTGTATCGGATTGGCTGACAAAGGAGAAACCAGAAGCGACCAATTCATCTTTCAGTTCCCTATAGTTATAAATCTCGCCATTGAACACTACCACTGCGGTTTGGTTGAGATCCCACATTGGCTGATGGCCAAGGGGAGATAGATCGAGGATCGAAAGTCGCCTATGCGCAAGGCCAACGCCGCTGTCACGTATCCAACAGGTTCCGGAGTCGTCAGGGCCGCGATGGGCTATTGCCCGGTTCATTTTATCCAGCAAGGCACTGGAGAAGTCTCCGAAAAAACCTGCGATTCCACACATTAAACTTTACCTTTGCTGGACTGACAGTCCGCAACCTTTTTCATTTTCAGCTCAAGATACTTAACGTCTATTAGCATCGGGAACCACAAGCCCTGTAGAAAATGATAAATGAAGGCCTCTCGCCCATCCAGAAATCCGCCGCGCAGAACATAGCGGTAGAAAAAATAAAAAAGAGGCCGGATCAACGGCGGCAGACGGTTCCAGACTTTGTGGCGCAACCAGCGCTTGCGTTGCGCCTGGGTGCCGAACAGACGGACATCAATCTCCTTATATCCCGGTGCCGAGTGTGTGTTTAACAACTCCTGCGCCTCCCGCGTGGCGTAGCCATTGTGTTTGACAATCCAGTCGGTTACGCCCTTCCTGTCCTCGTGCATGAAGTCGTTGCGCAATTGCCCGGTCTTGCCTTCCACGATCAGGTGTTCGTTCACAGCCCGATCCTCGCAACGTCCCTTACCATATCTGAAAAACCGCAATATCCAGGATGGGTAATAGCCACGACGTATCCAGCGACCCATCCAGATCAGACGCCGGTTGATGTAAAAACCATTTTCCTCGGGCGAAGTAACGATGAGGGTGGAGATTTCCTGCTTGAGCGCATCAGGCAACCATTCATCGGCATCCAGAAAAAGCACCCACTCACTATGGATAGGCAGATGAACAAGAGCGTAATTTCGTTGCTTCGCGTAATTCTCGAATTTGTTCTGTGCAATGTGGCAGTCATACTGGCGAGCAATGTCCAGTGTCCGGTCCGTACTCAGGGAATCAAGTATTAAAATTTGATTTGGCCAGCCAACGACAGAATCCAACGCCTGGGCGATGTTGGCTTCTTCGTTGTAGGTTAGGATGATGACGGCCAACGTACCTGGAATACCCTCGCTATCACTCATCGGTTTCATTCCTTCCAATTAGGATAATCTCGTCCCCCCTCCCAATAAACTCCTGAAACCGCCGGAACGGAAGTGTTAGAAATCCGCAGATAATCATAACCAACCGATAGACATGGTCTATATAAATATTCGATTTCATAATGTTTTCGCTTATTTCCTGTTGCGACTGCCTTGAATGGGATTTCCTCAACAGGGTACGTAAAATGGCGAGAAACCATCCAGAAAAGGACTCGTGTGTTGTGAGCAACTGAATCTTAAACCCAGCTTTTTCAGCAGCGAACTGCAGGGTTTGCGGCGAGAAATAATGCAGATGGTAGGGCTCATAGCTGTTCCAGCCCGGCAGCCGGGCTTCCCAAGACGCCACATTTGGCACGGCAAGATGCATCAGCCCTCCAGGCTTCAGACGGTCCAGTACGTCCTTCAGAAAGGCAAGCGGATCAGAGACATGCTCCAGTATATGATTCATTACCACCACATCAAATTGCTGTTCATCCGGCAAGGATTCAATAGAGCCTTTATGCATGGCTATCCCTGTGTTTTGCTCGACTCGGCGACAAATACCAGCCGAAAGATCGCATCCGAGTGGAATATAACCATACGAATTTGCATATGCCAAAAAAGAGCCACTTCCCACGCCAATCTCCAGCAATCGCCCCCCCCATCACGGCGCAAACGGTTTATTGTCCGGCGGTTGTTTAATGTCTCAAACATCCGCACCCAGAAGGAACGGACAGGATTGTAGCTGTCGCCGAAAGATGCCTCATTGAGTTGCTCGTTTGCCGCCGGTCGCCAAACTGCCTCATCCTCAATAAGATTACATTGCCTGCAACGAAACAGTCCAAATTGCCAATCTTCAAATACATTTCCACCACACAATGGGCAGATTCTACTCATACCTTAACCTCAATGTCATGACTTAAACTTCTGCCTTGAATAATTCCTGAATCATTGTCTTAAATGCTTCAAACCTTCAAATTGACGGTTTTTGAGAGCTCAAGTCCATTGAAATGTTTAAAGACAAAAGCATATTGAGTCAATTATAAGAAATTCTTTTGGAGTTACTTAGATACATCCATCAAATTAGTCGCGAACGGCACCACCAACATCAGCAAGGAAAGCAAAAGTTTCGCGAGCACAACGCTGCCAGGTAAATTCCAGAGCCCTGTTGTATGCCCTTTCAGCAAGTTCCTCTCGCAATTCTCTGTCGCACATCATTTTTAGCATGGCAGATGCTATATCCCCAGGGGATTCTGGATCAAAATAGACTCCAGCGTCACCAAGAACTTCAGGCATTGGTCCACGATTTGAGCAGGCGATGGGGAGCCTTGCCGCCATGGCCTCCAAAAGAATGATGCCCATGGCTTCACAGCTGGAGGCAAATATAAAGCCGTCTGCTTTCCGGTAGAGGGCAGGTAAGTCGTGATGGGCTGCCGGACCGCGGTACACAATAACCTTTCCGGTTGGATCAACTCTCTGCAATACTTTCTGAAGTCTTTTAAGCGCGGGTGGATAAGCAGGTCCGACAAAATCCAACTTTAGATTTAGACCAACAGCTTTCACAAGAGGCACAGCATCAGCGACATGCCACTGATGTTTGTAAACATCGACAGTAGAAACGTAGAGCCAATGAAACCCTTTCCGCTCATTAGATAAGCCAGACTGATCCCGACATACCTCATGACGGAAACTCTCAGTAACCCCATGAGGGATTACCGCCACCTTTCCTCGAATACGGCCGATGCTCTTCTCAACAGAAGAAAGAGCCGTTTGGGTCAGGAAAAGCACACCGTCTGCCATGCGAAAGGTTGACGCCTGCATTTTGCTCAATAGTTCAAGCCTGCAAACCGTAAAAGAAAATCCATAACGGCGCCGCTCCGCCACTTCAAAGGGAAGCATATTCTGGGACATGGCAACATAAGGCCTGAATTTCCCATGGTAATTACCACCCGGCACAAATAAGAGGTCACAGCTTGAGCGCGCAAGACCATCCAGTCGGTACCTTTGCCACCAGAGCTGTTTCAGCAAAGTACTATCAAGTAGTGGGTCATGGATCTTCTCAAGCCAAGGCCGCTCCGGGAGAATGTCGAGTGTTTTACTGCCCCCCCAGATAGACACCCTTTCTATCCCGAAGACCTCCGGGTCAGCTACTGTCAAGAGTTCCCGCAAGTGCGTGACGCCACCGCCGGCTCGAATATTGGAAGCATCAATCCCTATTCGCATTGGTGGAGACCCTCCTGGCGGGCTACGGTCTGTCTTGCCCGATCTAATATTTCCAGCAACCTCTGTGCATTACGTTCAGGTGTAAACTCACGAAAAATCTCCAGAGATCGGAGTCCGTGTTGTTGTATTAATTCAGGGGCCTGACAGTAAAGCATCATACGTTCTTCGAGAGCAGATATACTGCCAGCAGGCACTTTAAATCCGTTTTCGCCATCACGAATCAGGTGGTGGGCAGATCCACACGCATCGGTTGCAATCAACGCCATGCCTACAGAAGCTGCTTCGTTGATTACCATCCCCCAGCCATCGAACCGTGATGGAAGGACGAGCACGCCACCGACACCGAGCACCGAGGCTATACAGGAAGCCTTAATCGGACCTCGAAAAAGCACATTGTCAATGAGTTTCTCCCTCGCGGCCAATTCTCGATAATTGGAATCACCCGAATCCTTTCCGACTAACACAAGTCCCATTGAAGGGTTACTTCGCACTATATGGGCGAATGCCTTAAGGAGCAGGTCTATCCCCTTGCGGTAACACAATTCCCCCACATATACGAAAAGAACCTTGAAGCGTCTGCCAAACTCCGAGACTTCGTCGTCACGTTCTCCGTTATGGCAAAGTCCTCTTACCGCATATGGCAGAAAGGTGATTTTCTCGTCCCTGATTCCCCAGTCTAAGAAATCCTTTCTGGCCATTTCACCTATGGCGAGGGCGGCAACGGCATGTTTGTTGACCATCCGTGCATACCAGCGCTTGATTGGAAACGAGGCCCACCATCGAAGTCCTGGGCGTGCAGCCTCGCTCCAGTGCATCCAGGGTATGTTCGCCCTACTGAGTGTTGACACGAGTTGCCGCAGGAACCGTTCACCATAGCCTGGAATGATATGCAGGCTATGGCGCCAGCCGGCAATCGAATTCAGACTGGATACCTCAGGATCAAAGAACATCTCCCCTTGCGGAAGCGTTTTCATCTCCTCCCAACCAAGCGCTCGCCGTTTATCGCTGAGCTCACTATAGTAACAGACTTTCAGGTTAATGCCGATATCTCGGAGTGCTTGGAAGAAAGCCGACTGGTGGTGGCTCGGCATGTTCATCCAGATTAGTAAAGAGGGAGTTCCCGAATTAGTCATTTCGGTTTGCTCCATCTCACTTCTTTACCTGATGCTTCAATACGACAGTACACCTCATCTTGGCTCTCGCGAACGCTCACAAAAGAGTCCCCCCACTCGCATTGTTCAATATCATCGCTTACGAGAGTCGGTTTTTCAGATGACATGCCGCAAAATAATCTGAATACGTATGCATTCCAGCGCGTGCAGCATACAAGTCTCTCCCAGGCGCTCCAGCCATTCATCCATGGGCCACCAGCGTTAGGAACCCCCCCATGAGCAAGCTGTTTAGCCGTGATGTTTCGAATTGTCTCGTCACGAACTGAAGAAACATCATATTTCAGATATGGTCTTACCTCACCAAGGACATAAGCCAGGTCCGCCATTCGTGCAAGCCATACAGGTGCCAAGTTAAGAGCCGGATTAAAAACTGTATCAAGCGTATATCTCCTCAAATTTTCAATCCAAATGCCCTTATCTGCCCAAGGTATTCTTCTTAGAGTGCCAGCTATATACCGTATCAATGTGGCTGCGTAACCATGCGTAAAGTCTCGATGACTGATAAAAATACCACTCCCGACATAAAATGTGTCAATAATTCCCCTGACCATTTTGTTCATCAGCGAAACCGCCCAGTTACGTTCTACGTCAACATCCGCCAACGCCTTCAAACCATGCAGGCACTTGGCCTCGTACACTGTCATCTGAAGGCATGAGTAAGCCGACTGGTCCAAAAGAACCCCATCTCCCGGCACACCGCGAACAAGTGTGTCGAGTTGGGTCTTGAATTCTTGGATATCGCTTTTAAAGAGTAAAAAATCAGACGGTGAAAGCTGCTTGAGTTTCACGATCGCTTGTATATGCTTTAGGACTTGGTTCCCGACACCATTGAGCAGAATGCCTGGCCAACGGTGCCTGGCTGATTTTAGACTTTCGACAGCCACGCGAAGATAGCGCTCTTCGCCAGTTAAAGCATAAAGATCGAGAATTGCCCCGGCCGCCGCGGACTGATGCACTGGCCCGGTGTGTTTGCCGGGAACATCCCCCCATGCGTTCTCGAAAAGGCGCGAGGAATTGTTGTACGAATCAAGCAGGAAATCGGAAAACTCAACTGCCTTGTCCCGATAGACAGCTTCGCCGAATCGCTCATAAAGAATCCGCAATCCCTCTATGACCGGGAAGTGATTCATCACATGGGGGACAGTGCAGCTCTCACCGCTGTCCCAATAGGTTGCAATAATACCATGCAGGCGATTCCTATCATCGCACCATGAATGCAGAAATCGCCAACTCGACTCGGTTCGTGCTCTCATTGACATAATAATGACCTCATCCATTCCAATAAATCCTCGAAAAGCAGTCTCTGATTAAATTTTGCGGATTGCCCTGTATCAGTGGTATTGGTATTGCGCTCGCCTGCACGAGAACGTAACGCTCTTATCATACCTGGAATGTCTGTTTCACCCGGGAAAGCAACCACATGCACGCCCGCTTCCATCAGGTAATCACGCGCCTCACCGTTGGGTAAAAGCGCCATCACTGGCAGCCCCGTCCGCAGGTATGAATAAATCTTCTGAGGTACCCACCCCAGATAACCGACGGCAGGCGGCAACATCAAGAGAAGCGCATCGCTTTCATCCCAGTAGCGACGCAAGCGCTCCTGGGGACAGAAAGCAACCGTCTCTATGACTCCTCCGCTTCGTTCCGCCTCATAACTAAAAACCTCACTCCCGTTCCCGATAAAACGGAACCGGACCTGCTCTGCCCTGAGTGTCTTGGCATGTTGCAAGACAGATGAAACAAAAGCCCGTTCGGTGGCATCACCCCGCACCCCGCCAATATAGGAAATGTTGAAGGGCTTTGAATCGATTCGTTGATTTATCGGACTTATGTCGTCAGAGTCGTAACCGTTCTGGCACACGGTAAACCGGTTGCTCTGGGCAGGCAAGCCAAATGCACGGCTGCTTTCAAGTCTATTATGGTATGTATTGAAAATCACACCGTCAGCAATCTTGTATATTTGTTTTTCAAGCCAACGGTCTGCGCTCCCTCCTAATGGGCTAATCTTGCGATAATTGTAGTTAAGAGTGTAAGGATCTCGGAAATCAGCAATCCATGGGATACCAAAACGTTTCTTAAGGAACATGCCAACAAAATGAACTTCATAGGGCGCACTGCTGGTGATTACAACATCCGGAATGAAACCGATTTGTGTTTTCATTGCAGTATCTATGAGCCGCCATGCCAGCAAATACATCCCATTGGCAAAACAGAGGTGCCCACAAATTTTTGCAAAAGTGATTCTAAAAAATCCTTCAGGTTCCTTACATCGAAGAATCTTTACCCTGCTCATGTCCGCCCCTTCGAGCAGGCTCGAGTCACCATCAAGGGTGGCGTCCGAACATACAACTGCTACTCGGCATCCGGATCGGCTTAAATGTTTTACCAGCTTTGCGGCACGATAAGCTCGCCCACCACCGGCGTTTGGTGGGAAATGCTGGACGACCAAAAGAATATTCATATTATCTCCAGGCGATGCCAAAGTCTCAATTTTGATCCTTTGGGAAAAGCCGTCACTGCACAGAACTGGGTATTCCGGAAAAGACGGGGGGCATATCGTTCACTTCTGTATAACCATCTTCGCATTGAAGCTGGGCATCTTCCCAACTGCATGCAGCTAAGAGACCCGCGGGTTCGAAACAGCAGAGAACTCGCATCTCCCCCTCGACATAGCGCCCTTGTATGGTACCTAATTCGGCCATCCTTGAGAAGAGCCGCATACGGTATCAATTCCAAGTCCATCTGGCCTGAAAGAACCTTCATCTCTGTTTCGATCTTTATCCGGAAATCGTCGTTGAGCTCAAGACGGGAATCCCGCTGTAAATTGTAACAATAGCGATCGGGTTCTTCTATAATCATGCCGTTGAAGCGTGGTGTGCCGAGTCCGGAAGAGAATGTCAAATGAAGCACCGCATCTCCCAATACGCAGTCGGCCAGGCTCTCGATTGATAGTTCAGCGGTCATTACGGCATGGTCAATCCTGATGAAACAGGCAATATTTACATCGAGTCGGTACATGAGGACATGCGCCTCAAAGCGCAAATCGGTTTCGTTACGCTCCATGCGGGAGAATTCCACAAAGCTAGCCAAGCCGGTTTCCATCGGTATACCTGCAAATCCGTACCAGTTACCCAGTTCTATTCCACACGTTTTGACATGCCATTTTTCTAACATTGAGCATTCCCCTGAACGGAGTCTCGTCATTTATTTGAATATATAGCCAGTTATTTAAAATACTGGCTATACAGGTTGCATGGATTTTCCACATACTTTTTCAGTATGTTATAATTTTCAGCATCATAGATTCTACTTTGTAGCAATTACTGTATATCCCAAGGTTATTCTGGGTTCCTTGCAGTTGAATATATTATCAAGTAAATAGCCAATATTATTGAAAACTGGAAACATAAATCTACCTAACCAACCAAGTCTTAGGAAATGGAAGATAACACAGTACTTGCCACCGTTATGTTGAATATGTACAGAAGAAAAACTATCAAACAAATAAAGTAAACCTTCCTTAGTGAAACGAAAATAATCTTCTCTATCATGTATTTCAAAAATAAATGGAACCGTTAGCAATAAAGTCCCCCCAGGTATCAGAACTCTATGGATCTCTGAAACAAGTTTGTTTGGGGATTTGGTGTGTTCTATTACTTCTAAGCAAATTACATTGCTGAAGCTGCAATCATCGAAGTTCATATTTTCAGCATCACCTATAATATCTGGCTCTGCAAAATAATCTCGATTAAATGTTATGCTCTCTGGGTAATACCTCCACGACTTTCCACTACCAACTTCAAGAGTTTTACCGGTTGGAGCAAATTCGCTGATTGCCTTCTCAATGAAGTACCTACGTATGTATTGAGTTTTTATCATTATTTACCTTTTTATTCTTTAATAGTCGAGACCTTACAGAGCCGAATATATCGACAAGCTGCGGAATAACAACCTTCTCCGAGAATTTCCAATCGACGATTTTCGGCCCTTCACCTCCCACTGACTTTTACCGGATAAGTCCAGCCAGCATAACTTTGGTAGTCTTATATCCAAATCACTTGCCCACTTGCCCACAGTGTTTCGGGCGCATCGCCCCAAAGAAGTCTTTGAAAGCCACCCATCGAGAAAGTTAGAATAGAGACAACTCTCAAGCGAAAAGAGTCCGGAAACGAGACAGAAAAACTAATCGCTGGTTCCTTCCGAAACCGACAAAAAATGCTATCAGCAATGAAAGGAACCCCGAGGATGCGGCGCCAAGGATTAGGATCGGCCAGTTTAGCATATGTATGTGCTTACCTGCCAGCCACGTTCCAGCAAAGATTAAAACGGTTACTACTGACAAACGAAAATACCTCAGCGGGGTTTGCGCACTTCCAGCCCCCAGAAAATTACTCACAATTTTTGGATAAGTGATGGAGAGCACCAAGCGCCCAGCAAACATCGCGATGCAAAGTCCGACTATCTTTAGCGTTGGTACAAGCAAAAAACTGAGCAAAAGCGTAATAACAGCGGAAATAAAGGCGAATATGACTTTCCTTCTGATGTCAAGAGCAAGGTTAATTACTGCTGCATCGATCCTTATGAAAACCATTTGCAGAACAAGGAGGACAATACATAAGGTTTCAATATGTCCGGCAAAACGGTTGGCGCCAACCCACAGTGCTACGAAAGAAGAGTTGCAGAAGAGAATAGAAGAACCCAAAGCGGTACCCAAGAGCCAACTATAAGATAAGGTTTCCTTACGTAAGGAAGATGCCCGATTGAAGTCTCCTCCGCTAATAACGCCACCGATGCCGGGCATCGCTGCGGAAACGGTCATAACAATGACTAACGTTATAATCTGGATCGGGTAAGAGGTCACAGCGTAGTTTGTAACCATTTGAGGTGAACACAGAATTCCAAGAATAAAAATATCCGAAGATAGAGCACTTTCCATAACCCCCCAGAGACAAAACCATATACTGATCCTGAAGATCCTGTGAATTTCCAGTCTTCTCGGCCGTTCAAGGCCAAACCAGCCGATATGGCGTTTTGCTACCCAAAGGGTAAAAATGGCACCGAACAACCCGGTCACTACCTGTGATGCCGCAACACCTGAAAGTCCGAGACCGGCATGGACGGCTGCGACTACTGTGATGCCCCCAATCATATGGGCCAGTGCCATAACGCCCATACTCTTGTAATTTAGGTTCATTCCGATGAGGGCACTCGCTGAGAATGACTTAAAAGTCGCCAATATAGTCGCAATAATTGTCAGACCCATCGCGACCCTTAAATCGAACCCCAACAAAGCAGCCTCCGGCACAAAGCGTGGTGCCCACCATAAAGCCAGAAAACCTATCAGGCAAAACAAAGGTAAGAAAGCAAACCATACAATGAGAGCGCTAGCAAATAATCTTCGTTTGGCTCCAGGGTCATCTTCAGACTGGCGCTCGGCAATGAGCCATTTGAGTGACTCATTAGATCTACCGTCAGTTACCGCGAGCTGTTCGCCGAAACGGATAACCATCTGCCAGATACCAAACCCCTGACTACCGATTCCCTGGATAATTATCGGCGTCGTAGCGAGGGCAACCGCGACCTTGAGACCGTAGTCCAAGAAACCAGCCGCCATGTTGTAGAAAACCTTCTTTGTAAGCATCGGATCAGTTAACCCTCAGCCTTATATCTAGTGCCCAATGCTACTCCTGCGCCGGCCACAGCCCACCAAACTGCGGATGGTTGGAATGCTCCGAGAATAAAACTCGGTTCCAACATTGAAATTAAAATTCCGAGCATAATTACATTGGATCCATAATAGTAAATGAGTGTCGGTCTCCTTTCTTCATCGGAAGTGCGAAATGTAAGACTGCTGCAGTATTCAAGACGGTTTCGCCAAAGTATCCGAAAGATCACAAAGACGATCAAACACAGTATCAGAGGTAGGAATAGACCGGAGTCCACCAGTAGCCTGATCCAGAGGTTATGGATAGCAGTTCCCTTGAAGGTAAAATTGCCGAAACCGTACCCTTGAAAGGGCCGATCAGCTGCGAGCTCAAGGGCTTTGAGATCACTCGAAACCCTGCCAGCACTGAATTTATCGAGTTTATTCATGGCTTGTTTCTGCTGCTGCACTTGTTCCAAACTCATTGATTTGTACATATAGCCAGCAAGCCCAACACTCGCGAGTACAACGATGACAAGATAAACAACCAGCAGTTTTCTCCTCTCCGGAATCATCATCAACATCATTGGGATGCTTATCAATGACGCTAATATTCCAGCCTTACCGGCCACTACCAACTGGGACCCAACTATGCTCACTAAAGCTAATAACGCTCCGATGCGAACAGCAGCGGAGCGCTTATAGACGTCAAGAAAATAAGCTGCAAGTACAGGTACAAATAAAGCTGAAGCATTCGACCATCCGGTCCGCAGCGACCCGAATCCACTCACCCACAGTTCGGGGGCAACGAACTCGCGGGGACCGCTCCAGCGGGGTACCCCGGCTACCTTGCTGACAACCACAAGAAAGCAGTGGGCAGCGAGAATGAAGCCCGCAATCAGAAAAACCCGCGAAGCGTCATTACCGTTTCTCTGATAAACGAAAAAGGTCCAGAGCATGACAAAACTGAGAAGGTAGTCCTTGATCCTTATAAATGACACACTGATATCGCATTGGGCTATACCGCCTATCGAGGCAACCAACAACAAGATAAAACCAAAAGGCCCCAGAAGGCCCCTGGGTAATGCGAGTTGACCGTTAATCAACACCTTTACCCATACAACCAATACACCCGTAAAAACCAGAAGAAACTTGAAGGCTGCAAAGGTTCGGGGACTGACGCCTGGCCACCAGTAAACAGGGGACAGGCCGAGATATAAACCAAGTATAAAAGTTGCCAGGTTTGTCATGTGCAGACCTCGTTATTTCAGCCCATTTTGGGGCCTAAAAAATGGACACTTTACCGTCAAATACAACGGTTTATTCAGCATGTAAAAGTATAACTACTTGATATAATTTAATGCGTAAAAATTAAGACTGTCCAATTCTGTTCCAAAACATGGTTTTCTTGCCTGAAGCGATTGTATTCCTATACAATTTTGGAACTGAAAAATTTTTAGCGTAACGAGGACTGCATGTGCATTTATCAGCAAACCAAATTCCCTGCGAGGCGAAGAGTATTTCCAGTTGTCCGATGACCTTGGGCGACCATGGGCCCAGAAGTGCCCTAGTCAGAATAAGATGCCCTAGGCGGGCTGACAGGAGCAAGCTGATTGGGGTTCGAGGGTCCATAAGCCCCAATGTGAATTTCCATACTGTCTACTGGTAAGCTATCCATATCTGTCATGTCGGGTCGGTCGTGGAGTCCTGGAATGAAGACTCCGGAGTTGATACAGGGACTGGTAGATTGGAGGTGAAAATCGGTGGTAGAGATAAAAATGGGATTGGTATAAATTCCATTCAAATTACTAAAACCTGTTTCTAATGAACTTCCATTATTCCCAAAAATTAAGTTATTACTTGTTGCTGTAGTTGATCCCCAATTCCCACCAATCCCTATTCCACTAATTGCTCCACAACTTTCTACATTATAAATTAAATTATTATGAACTATTGCTGAGTGCGGGGAAGCGCTGTTGATATAAACACCATATCCCTTTGAGTTTATGATAGTATTATTAACAATAGAAGTATTTATGCCACCGCTGATACCTCCCCATCCGGCAGTAGAAGAACCACAATTAATTATTAAATTATATTCCCAAACAACATCTCGCCAACTGTTTGTACTTTGTCCCCCAGAGTTTCCATAAGAATTAACGGTATTATTTCTAAAAATAATTCCAGAATAATAGTTGGTTGTGGGATCGCTTATGGAATCCCCGCATGATAATCCATCTGTGTCAATTCCCCCAGTTGGATTGCCGTCAATTAAATTATTATGTTCAACTATTGCATTAATACTCAGTTTACCAGTTGGATTAAACCATCCTGTTAAATTAATTCCATATCCATAAACAGACCTTACTGAATTATAGCCTACATATAAATTTGATATATTGGAATTTAAATTATCTGTAACAGTACACCTTATTCCCATCCCATTCCTAACAATAGAAGTTCCATTATAAAGTGTGAATCTTGGATCAATACTATTATTATTTACTGTGGTGGATGCAGAATTTATTAATAATCCAATTCCACCAGCATGTGTTACCGACCCAGCATCAATATATAGACCTTTAATAGTATTATTTGATAACGTCACATTTGTTGAATTAGTGGTATGAATAGCCGTCTCGACATCAGAAAAATTACAGTTTTCGATTTTTATATGATCTGAGCCAGAAATAAAAACAGCAGAGCAGGTTGCAGCATTATTTAAATATGTAGTCCTTGAGCTGGGACCTTGCCCCCAATGCCTCTGAAATGTTAGTCCTTTAAAATATATATACATTTTTTCTTGAATATTAACAATATAAGGATTTAAGGACCTTCTGATGGCAGAAAAATATGATGCTGGATTATTACTTGAGCTGGGGGTATAAACATAAAAATATGTTTTACTTCCACTCTGAGACCAGTCAGCATCGGTTGATAAACTAACCACTCTTTTGTATAGACCCGGTCCTTTTGTAGTTCCTTTCTCAAACCAAACATTCTGAATTATTCCGTTGATACTTCCCCCATGAGCTACAGTTGTTACCCAGTATGGGCTCGTATATGTCCAATTGCCAGTTGTTCCTTTTGTGTCTATTGTCCCATCTAAAATGGGAGACTCGTTGGGAGCATTCATATAGGTTATATATTGTGACGTTCCAGATGATGGAGGAGTAAAATATGTAGACAAGGTATCAATATAGTAAATGCCTCCCTTATCTGATAGGTATATTACATCCCCATCGAAAAAAATAGCTGCATTATGGACAGTTATATTCATACATTTAGTGGGGTCTGTACTTGGACCAGTAGCAACACTTTTATTAGCAGCAGTACCATCTGCCCTCATATAATAAGTTGCACCCCAAGCAGCCCCACTCACCCCAACCATCAGTAAAGCTAAGATAATTTGTTTTATCATTAGGACGAGACTTTGGGGACGCCCTTTAGTTTTGCAGTTTTGTGTACTTTGCATTTATTTTACTTTGAACCGGGAACTAATTAAAATTGTTGAACATACAAGGAGCAAAGATCGCAAAGGAGTAATCTTGGGGCAAAGAATTGGTGTCCGTCTGGAAACCGTAACCATTTAAAATAGGTACATGATCTGGTCATAGATGGCCTTCCCATAGTTGACTCTCTTTCTGGGCTGTGAGGTCCTTGAATATTGTTCTAAGATACTTAATCAGCAATCCACACCAGAGGCGCATCGCATAATGATTTCTGCACAGCGCTTACAGGATTGCCCATCCTCTCTATACATATGCTTTTCAATATAATGCTGCCTACCAGCCGCGAGCTTTTCTGTGATTTCCCTATTATGCAAAATATCCAAAAGACTTGTTCTTATCTTTTCTCGCTCTCGGACTGTGTTAGAAGGGGACTTGGGGACGCCCTTTAGTTTTGCAGTTTTGTGTGCTTTGCATTTATTTTATTTTGAACCCCGGGATAAAAGTTGGGGACGCCCTTTAGTTTTGCAGTTTTGTGTACTTTTCATTTATTTTATTTTGAACCCCGGTTAAATAGCCCTCCGGCCCCGGTTGAATAGGTAAAGAAGATTCAACTGGGTAAAGATTGAACGGGGTAAACCGCCCCAGTACGATCTTTTGAACCGCTAGGGTTATATTTTTTTATTGGACAGGATGTAAAGGGCTAAAGGCAAAAGGCTGAAGGCTAAAGGATGAAGCTAACAGAAAACAATCAGTCTGCGGCTGAGAGAAGTATTCAGGGGAAATAGCGGTAAATCTCTTTGCGGTGTAAAGCACGGATAAAAATAACCAAATCATCTTCAATTTTTATACCGATTCGGTAATTCCCAAAGCGAATCCGATAATAACTACTTTCAGCTTTAAGTTTTTTGAGGTTAGTGATCCTGGAAGTGGTTTCGGCCAGTTCAACGTCTTCAATGGCCTCTTTTACACAATCCAGGAAATCAGAGTCATTTTTTCGCCTTCGTAAATCTCTGGCAAAGCTTTTTCTGAAATCCGTTCTCATGCAGAGCCTTCTTTGCCTTCCAGAATTTGAAAAACATCATCCCTACTAGCCGGACCGGAATTTTCGCCATCCTGAATGGCTCGAACCATGGCAATATCTTCCATTACTTCAACCAGCAAATCATGGACAACTTCCTTTTTCTCTTCAATAGCTTCGATAATCGCCTGCTTGAAGAGATCCTTAATTTTTCTATCATCAATTAATGTTTCCATATTGCACCTGTCCTTGTCCTTCCTAAAAATGCATCCAGTCATAAAAATCAACAAAGGGAAGATGAGCGAACGTTTTGTTACTAAAATTATAGCTCCGCCCCTTGAATTACATGACCTGACATTATATAATTATTTGTTTTTATAATATGTTTATACAAAAAAGCAACGCCTATTACCCAGAAATGAGAATAATATGGCATTGCTTGAGGT
>JAHIKR010000335.1 GCA_018897415.1 Pseudomonadota bacterium | reverse complement strand
TTTAGCTTTAAAGGGGTAATATGATTTAAAGGAAAATAAAATTCCATTTCATTTATTCTTTCGTCGCATTTAACAGAAGAAAGAATAACTTCTTTACCTTTACTTTTAAGAGACACTGAAAGAACATTTTTTATCATATCGCAAACAGTCCCCAGCCATGACTGTTCAAAACCGTATTCTTTTAATTTGTCCTTTACCAGTTTTTCTTGATGCCCTGCATCTTTTGATGCAAAATCAAGATGTTCAAAAATATCATGAAAAAATATGCCGGCTCTCGGCCCTCCTGGAAAAGAAAATATATCTTCCATCCCGGACAGTTCTTTCTGAATAAACCGCTCATCATGATCAATAATATCTGTACTGTATGAATCACGGTCAGGAAGTTCTCCATGCGCAAACCTGCCGGATATAAGCGATGAAAAACTTGAAATCCCCCATGCTGTATCTATCTTCCCTGAAAATTTCCGGCATACAAGTTCTTCTTCTTTATCCTTTATTAATTGGTGCTCTATATTGCTATTAGAAGGCATGAAATCAAGTTCGATGCTTCCATCTGACTTGCTTACAAGTTCCTTTAAATCACTTAAAATTTCATCATTTGTTTTTTTTATAAATTTTTCTTTCAAAGACCCTGCAATATCATATTGATAATCGAACTCTTCGTCAAAGTCCTTATAATGAAAAAGATAAGCCAGAGCAGATGTTTCAACATTTTTTATGTTGCCCCATACAAGATAACATCTGGTTTTTGCGCGCGTTAAAGCAACATAAAGCAGCCTTAGATTTTCCGCCAGAAGTTCATTTTGGGCAAGGATGATATTAGATTTATCTCTATCATCGTCAAGATCGAGTGTCAGAGTTCTGTTTTCATCTTTATCATGAAAAATAAATTCCTTATTTTTTGGCAGCAGCGATCCACCCCACCCAAAAGGACAAAAAACAATTTGGTATTCAAGGCCCTTGCATTTATGAATAGTAACAATTTTTACAGCATCTTCATCGCTTTCAAGACGAAGCTGATATTCTTCCACCCTGCCGGAAGCAGACTTTATCTGTTCGGAAAGCCATTTTAAAAGACCTGTCATGCCTAGATCTTTTTCAATCGATTCCCTGTGTAGTATTTCTATCAGATGGAGAACATTTGTAAGTCGCCTCTGGCCATCCGCATATGAGAGAAACCGCGCCCTCATATTTTCCTTCGCCATTAAAAAACGGAACATCCTGATAAAACCATATCTATTCCATAGCTGACAGTATTCATTGAATTTGCCTATAAGCTTCTCCCACCATAAAAGATTAACCATTGATGGGTCTAAATCTTCAGCACTAACACCCATAATATCAGTAACCAGGGCGGCTCTAAGCAATCTGTCATTTCCCGGCTGCGAAATACTTGACAGAATTCTTTCTATCTCCAGCGCTTCCTGTGACTCAAAAATGCTCTCGGTACTATATAGAACTGAATGAATCCTTCTTGCAGAAAGGCTTTCTTTTATTATCCGTGCCTGCTCATTTGTTCGTACAAGCACGGCAATATCGCCTTCACTAAAACTATCGCTTCCACAACTATAATCGGAAGATAAAAGCCTTGATATCTCACCCGCAACAGCATCGGCAATCTTGAACTCTGCTTCTTTCTTTTCTATCGGCTTATCGTTCTCGGAGCTGACATACCACAATATTAATGGAGATGAAGTCTTTTCCTTATCTGTTATGTTAGACTCCACAGGCTGCGCCTTTTCAAAAGGAATCCAATCAAATATAAAGGGTTCATTTATGCTGGAAAAAATGGTATTTATTGCTGTTATGAGGCGAGCTTCTGACCGCCAGTTCTCAGTTAGCGTATATTTAAATTCAGCATTTCTGGCAGCCCTCATGTATGAAAAGATATCAGCGCCCCTAAAGCTGTATATTGCCTGTTTGGGATCACCAATCATAAAAAGTATGCTGCCCTGTGGAGAAAATATCCTTTTGAATATTTCATACTGAACCGGATCAGTATCCTGGAATTCATCAACAAGCGCTGCTTTATATCTTTTCCTTACTGCTTTCTCGAGTTCTTTTCCTCCTTTGCTTTCAAGAGCCTCTTTAACTGTTATAAGAAGATCATCAAAAAACTGTATATTCTCATCTCTTTTTCTTTTAGGAAGCTCAGACTTTGCAAACCTGAAGAACTCGACTTTTAAGAAAACAAGATGCTTTTCCATCTCAGTTTCAAGTGCAGATGCTTTTTCATAGAGCTCGTCGCATATATCAAAAAATTTGTGGTCAGGAGGAGTATGATTCTTTTTGACTGAATCTTTGAGTTTCGATGCTGTAAAATTTTCAAATCCTTTAAATAAAGGGAATCCAATGCTCTCAGGGTCAGTAAAACGATCCATGTCCCTGAACATTAAAATAATTTTCCGCTCTCTTTTAGTATAATCCGGATTTTGTTCATCAGGCGTCAGGGTTTTATAAACATTGCCCTTAAGCGAAGGATCTTTTAGCAGGCCTTCAATCTCCTTTTTTGAAATGGGCCACGAATCTTTAAGTTTTTTAAGACAATCTCTGTAAACGCCAAGGCTTTTTAAGGAAGGTTTTTTTAAATCAGGAATTATTTTTATTTCAGGGGATTTTATCTTTTCAAGCAACTTTAAAAAATACTCGGGACCTGACAGTTTTTTAAGAGAATAACCTATAAATTCTATGGGACAATCATAAAAATTTCTTCTCCAGAAATCATCTGCAACCTCCCGGTTCAATTTTAACTGGTCAGATAAAAGCTCTGTATCGAACAAGCTCCCTGTTTCAAAAGCATTCTCCTGCAGTATTCTCTGGCAAAATCCGTGTATGGTAAAAATCGATGCTTTATCAAAATCTACAAGAGCATTTTCAATCAACTGTATGCAATAAGCTGGCTCTTCCGCCCTTTTTACCATGTAATCTATAAAGCTGTCTTTACTTGAGCCCTTTAGAAATGCTTCTTTTGCCTGAAGCAGTATATTGCGAATTTTTTCCTTTAACTCGCTGGTTGCAGCATTTGTAAAGGTTACAACCAGTATCTGATCAACCAGCATCTCCTTTTCAAGAATCAGTCTTAAAAACAGCCCTGTAATCGCATATGTCTTGCCAGTTCCGGCACTTGCTTCAATAAGGTTTATTCCCGATAGAGGAACATTTTGAAGATCAAATTTATTCAAATTTTCGAACTCCTAATTTCGTAACTACTCAGGTTGGTTGGGCTGAAGACTGAAGACTTTTAGGGAAAAGACTCCCAGAAGCCAATATTTTCTTAAAGCGGCCGGAAATTTTGTCCTAAACATAGAGAATAACACTCAGGAATCATCTGTTTCCTTCAGCCTATAGCCTTCAGTCTAATATATATAACACGCTGACAATATAAAACCAAATATAACATTAGAGAATTAGGATAAAATACTATTCAACGGTATGATACTGAGGCCGATTGGTTTTCACACATAATCGCACCTTTTTGTTGACATTTAGAATTATGTTATGATATTAACACTGCCTAATACCTTAATTTATATCTAAAAACTCTAAAACCCTTTTACCAAACTGTTACTAGGCTTCTCCCTTTACCGGTTATCTGCTAAGGAGAAATCGTTATGTCTACCAAGTTAGCATTGTCTTGTAGAGCCATCCTGTTTATTTTAATTATTTTTTTGACTGCCCCCTGCGCATTTGCTGCAGAAGCAGAGATTCAGCCCACTGGTGAAATTGAATCGAGTGAAGCCAATGACGAGGCCATTGAAAAGCTCCGTCGTATGACTCCCGAGGAGATTAAGGCCCTGGACAAGAAACTCGCCGAAGCCCTCATCCTATATTATGATAGAAATTTTGCTCGTGCTTTGCCCATTTTCAAAGAAATAGCCGGCAGGGTTGAAACCATGGACATCATGTTCTGGATCGGCACAAGTGCCATGGAAATCGGCAAGACAGAATTGGCTATCCAAAAATTCCAAAAGATGCTCTCCATCGACCCCAAGCTGCACAGGGTCAGGCTGGAACTGGCCACCACCTATTTCAAAACCGGCCGCTACAAAGAAGCGCGCCGGGAACTGGAAATTGTGCAGGCCGCCGTTCCTCCTCCTGGTGTACAGAAAAACATAGATAATCTGCTCGCTGCAATTGAAGAAAGGACCAAAAAAGTTTTCTGGAACGCCCGGGCGTCTCAAGGAGTTTTGTGGGACGACAATGTCAGCGCCGGTCCTGACGAGAGAAATATTGAATGGGGGGCCGGGACTCTCGAGGTTGCCAAAGAATCCGCCAAATTGAGAGATGAAGCTTCGGTTACTACTGCTATGGGTAACATTCTCTATGATATAGGAGAAAAAAATAAGCTGATGTGGAATACCGCCGCCTCTTTTTATAACCTGGCCTATTTTCAACAAACCAAGTTCAACTACATGGCAGTCGATATCACCACCGGTCCCTGGTGGGTGGGCCGTCGTGCTATCCTGAAGGTTCCTTTTGGATACACGGAAGCAGAATACGCCAGCGACCGGCTTTCACATACCTATCACATGGACCCAAACTATGAATACCATTTCAACCAGTACTTCAGTCTTAAAGGGCTCTATTCATATGGCGATACAGCCTACTATCCCCGCGGAAACTCCGGTTTGAACAACATCAGGCACCGCTTTGAGCTAACACCCAGTATTTATCTTGCTGATCGCAAGCATATACTCTCGGCTACAACCGGCTATGAGAATTCCAATGCCGATGCTGATAAGGATTCTTACCACGGGATCTACCATGCACTCTCATATTTTACCAGATTCCCAACCAACACAGAGTTTTTCCTCCGCTACCAATGGACCCGTAAGAAATACGATGGCAAGGCACTGCCTGGCTACAACTGGGATCGCGTGGACCAACGCGACGGTTTCATCGCGGTCTTGAGTCAGGAATTTCTCGAAAACTTTTTTGCCTCTTTTGCTTTTAACTATACGGACAACAGTTCTAATTGCGAACTTTATGATTTCGACCGGATAACTTACACCATTAATGTCGGGTGCAAGTTCTAACTGGTCTATGGAGGCAGGCATGAAACGATATATTTTTGTGGCCCTTGCTGCACTAACACTTCTGTTTTTCGGGTTTCAAACAGCGTTTTGCCAGGTAGATACGGATCTTAGGGGGAACACTGCTCCCAGCGAAGCTCTTCCCGAGGATCTGGAAGGTCTGGATGTAAAAGATTACTTTATAGCTCCGGAGGCTGAACCAATTGGGCTCATACAGACTGTAACCGGCCACGTGGTGGTGCTGCATGGAGAAACTAACGAAGCCTACTTTGCTGCACAGGGCGATGCGGTTTTTCAACAGGATGCCCTGTTTACATTGGAGGAATCCCGCTG
>JAHIKR010000334.1 GCA_018897415.1 Pseudomonadota bacterium | reverse complement strand
TTTCTAAAAGGCTCATATGTGTTATGCGAAATTTTATATGATCATAGTTATATATGTTGAATGTCGATGATTAGAAGCTACGGCCACCCTTTGGTCCTCATCTGCCACCACCTTGGCCTCCTCTGCCACCGCCGTATCCTCCTCTACTACCGCGACTTTCAGTACGAGGGCGAGCCTCATTCACGTTAAGCGCTCTTCCTTTTAGCTCTTTGCCATTTAGGCCATCGATTGCAGACCGCCCTTCAGCTTCAGAGGCCATCTCCACGAATCCAAATCCTTTTGATTGACCACTACGCTTGTCTTTTATAATGGTGGCGGATTCAACCTGCCCGAATTGTTCTAAAGCCAGCCGTAAGTCCTTTTCGGTGACCTCGTACGACAAATTCCCTACATAGATCTTCATTCTAATCTCCTTTTGTAATAAATTATAAATTTTCACATTGCCTAACGCTACTAAACAGCATAAGTATTATTGTGGCATCGGCCTTCATGCGAGATCCATGTATGTATGCATTCTGGATTCAGAAGGAGAAGTCGTATTTCACAAGGACATTAAAACCAGGCCAGATGCGCTAATGATTGCAATTAGCCCATTTCTTGATGATCTTGTAATTGCAGTTGAATGTATGTTTTCAGGTACTGGGTATCAGATTTCTGTAAAGATAACAATATAATTTTTGTTCTTGGCCATGCATTGTATATGAAAGCAATACATGGAGGCAAAGCAAAAAACGACAGGATTGATTCATATAAAATAGCAAGCCTTGTTCGAGGCGGCACATATAATTAACAGGTTAAACAAACTGCGCCTCACCCGATCCTGCATTTAACTGGATGATCATGGCTACTGCGTGATTAAGCCCGACGCTTGAAAAGGACGGTATGAGGTCACCGAATTTATTCTAGGGCGTTTGTCATAAATGGCAAACCAGATAGCCTTGCTGCGTAAGAGATCCTCAATATGTGTTTGTAGCAGCAAACCACTTATTTTGGAATTTAAGTCAGGGCGTTTACTTGTTAAAAAGAGCTAAAGGGAAAAGCTTAGCTTTGTCTCATTAATTTTTTATTGCCTGTTGACACGGAAAGGCTCATATGTGTTAGTTGCGGTTGTCGGCGTCCTCGTCAATTGCTCATTTGCCTAAATAGTTTCGGAAACTTTCCATACGTCCACTGGGATGGTTAGCTTATCCTTCTTTCCAACACTTGCAGGATTATTGACCAGATAAATAGTCGGTAAGTTCGGAATGGATGCAACAACGCACAAATAGAAAGAACTCCTGTACGTATCTGCTGCGTCAGCTTCATTGCCTGTCAATTCAACGTCTTGCTCTGAGCTTAGCCCTTTGACTTCAACTTGAATTGGGACGCCATCAGGAGTTGCAGCTTGGATGTCGAAGCCATAATTAAGTTTCTCAACGAGCTGAATGTTTTGATATTTGCCCTTCAACTTGTCCAATGCAAAGTTGATGGCGAATTGCTCAACGCCATTATCTGGATTTTCTCTGATGCCAGCAGCTCCAAAAAACCCTCGCCAAGTTTTCAAGTCTTCATCGCTTGGGTCATTTTTCAAGTAAGCGTTGTCAATAAAGTTAAGACCGGTGACAAAAGCCTGGTGCTTTTCCCAATTCTTAAGAGGTTTGAATTCAGAAGACAGGAAGACTTCTTTGCTAGTTTTGATGTTTCCAGATTTTGTCTTGATCCAAAGCTCGATATCGTCGCCAAGATCGGTCCCGAGGATTTCTTTGCAGAGCTTTGTGAGTGACAATAATTCATCCGGCGAAGGCTGCGGAGCCTTTGAGACAATTTTGGGTAGAATCATTTCTTTGCAGATTGTTTTTGCATTCAAGAGTTGAACACCAACGAAACCAGTTAGGAATCCTCGGAGACTTTCTGATTCCTTGCCCACAGCACTGGATAAAATATCTGGATGGATTATTGGCTTGGAACTCTGTAACAGCGCTGCCAATTCGTTTAGTGCCGGATTATCTGAAGACAAGTCAGGAATGTAAACATCGCCGCCCTTTTTCAAGTCTCCCTGTGCAGTTAAGACAACTTCGTACTTATGGTAACCTAAGGTTCTGTATCGGACCGTGTAGTAGAAATACTCTTCGTAAAGCGGATTGTCTCGCAACCATAGATAAAGCCTCGCAAACCACGTCCCTGCGTCCTGCTCTTTTGATTTGGCTTGGAGGAGTTCTGAATTCTCAAGTAGATTCCAACGATTTGCCTTTGCGAGAGGGTGATTCTTTTGCTCGACGACTTTGGGATGAACAAGCCTGAGGTTTTCTTTCCGACCAAAAGCGGATGCGATCTCTTCCCGTCTGAATAGCTGCAAGCGCAGGAGATCATTGACAGCTTGGTCTTCCTCTGTTAGACGAATAACATCGTTCAGTTTGGCCCACTGATCATCAATAGTTAGAACGGATTCGGTTTCTGTGAGATGCTTCTCGATGGGTTCAATCAGTTTCGGATAGAAGAGCTTTTCGAAAGGCTCAAGACCTTTAGAATGTGTGAATTCGAAGGCGGGTAAGTACTGATACTTCCAAGTATCGTGTGTCTTGAAGAAACTGATTGCGTCAAAAACCAGATTCACTACTTCTTCGAGAATCCAATGATTCCATTTCGCCTCGTAGTTTAAAGCATCACGACCCGGTTGCACAAGGAAGTCAGCCTGAATCGGAAATTTAGCTCCACTCTTTGCCTCGCCAAGTGGAAGGAAAGAATACACTCCTCCGTACATCGCTCCAGCTTCATCGGGTGCAAGATTGCCGTCCTTGTCCAGAGCAAAGCCAATGGCAATTTCCCGATGAGTGACATTGGCTCGGTACTCCTGAGTTAGCCTATCCTCTTTGACCCATTCGGGAACTGCAACGTTGCGGCGGAAAAACTTGAAGCGTCGCTCCTCACCATCGCTTTTGAGAGTAGAAATTCCTTCTTGATTTTCTCCAAGGTTTTCGAGTGTCCAGTGTTCTCCCGAAACCTCATCTACGATTTCGATTTTCCTTAGCCAACGAAGAAAGAGGTAAAGCTCAAGACGAATCTTCTTTATCTCTTCCGTGATTCGTGAAGCATCTGTTGATTCTCGGAAAGGGATGATGAAAGTTGTTCCTGAGGCGTCAACGGATTCCGAAGGCTCATCAAGCCAAATTGGGATGACATGCCAAGGAGTAGAACTTGGATCGGGCCAATGTGTCCTGTCGAATTTGAACTGAAACCCATTCGAGTAAATTTCGGGTCGGTCGGTGATTTTTAGAACCGATTTGAACCCAATACCGAGGTAGCCAAGGAACCCACGCTCCGGCTTTTTCGATGATCGAATACCGGAGATTGCTTTGACATCATTTTCATTGAAGGGGCTTCCATTATGGGTGATCTTGACCCGTTGCTGGTTTATCTTAATCTCAAAATGACCCAACTCTGAAACGTCTAAACCCGAGTCTTCAGCATTCTGAATAAATTCAAGTATGAACCCAGAACCGCGTGTAAACACAACCTGAGAGATGAGTCGCAAAGCATTGACGTAGTCATCCCAGATGTAAGTCCCTCGGGCATCCTCAATTTCCTGCCGGATGTTGTCGACTACCCCTTTGGCGTTGTTAATGGTTTCGAATGTTGTGTCCATAGATTCTTTGATCGCTCAATCGCAAATAACGCCACGGATAACTTGCTGAAAAAGCATGTAAAATATAGCAAATGGGAAAATAGTTTGATGAACATAAAACTGAGTGGAAACCAAAAAATGCCCCGGCTTTTTCAGTCAGTCGTTCATCCGATTGTTAGCCAGCGTCATTATTTAAATAGCTTTAATTGATTAGTATAATTGGAAATCCTTTTTTCAGCTAATTTTACATATTCAGAATCGATATCGTATCCCACATAATTTCGTTTATCTTTTATAGCTGAAAGGCAAGTTGACCCACTTCCAACAAAGGGATCTAGAACAACATCGTCCTTGAAAGTATATAACTGAATCAGTCGATGAGGCAATTCTTCGGGGAAAGGGGCTGGGTGCCCGATTTGTCTTGCTGAAACGGCTGGAAATGTCCATACGCTCTTTGTCCATTCAAGAAATTCTTCTTTTTTAATTGAGTTTACCCTATCTTTTTTCTTTCTTGAAAATGTCTCTTTCGAAAAAATAAGAATATATTCGTGAATATCTCTTAGAACAGGATTTGCGGCTGAAAGCCAACTTCCCCAGGCCGTTGAAGGACTCGCGCTTGAAGCCTTGTTCCAAATTATTTCACCACGCATGAGATAACCGATTTCCTGCATTCCTTCTATAATGTAACTATGGAGCGGTATGTACGGTTTTCTGCCAAGATTGGCAACATTGACACATGCACGGCCACCAGGAACCAAAACACGATACGTTTCCCGCCAAACAGTATTTAGTAAGTTTAAATATTCGTTCAAACTCAAATCATCATCATATTCCTTGGATACGTTATATGGGGGTGAAGTAACCATTAAATGGACGCTATTATCAGGCAGTTCATCCATTTTTTCACTGGATTTGCAGAAAATTTTATTAACATTTTTTTCAGGAATTTTGTTTTCAATATAGCTTACCTTCTTTGTATCACGTAAGCCTTCATACAATCTGCTTTTATAAAACTTTGTGGAATCGTGATTGATACGTCCCGGAGTTCCAAATGAACTTGTCTCGGTACCGGATCTTTTTTGTTTGTATGCTTCGTTTGCCATTTTATTTCCTTATAAGTGATAAGAATTTTTCCGCTTTTGATTCAAAATCCGGTTCTCTGTTTGCAATTTCAATAATTCTTCCCAATTCTTTTCTTGACTTCATGCTGGAAAAGAATTCGTACTTTTCAGACAGCAAACTATTGAGGCTTTGCCTTAACTCATCATATGAATTCATCCTGATAAAGCCACTATCAGGTGTTTGTTTTAAATTGTCACCGTTATTATCTAATGGATTTGGATTAACAGACCAGAATCCCTGTATTATTCCAGCATGAAAAAGATGATCAACTTTTGAAATATAGCTTTGAGTGATGGGGGTATTCCCGAGTATGATAATTGGGATTTTCGAAGCGCTGTGACTGGAAACACGGATATTGATGCTTTTACCAATTGCTTTTAACATTGAATCTGAACGAAGCAGTCCGGGATTGCCTTTATGTGTTTTAAAATCTCCCAAACAAATCAATTTGTTGTTTTTCAATTCCCAATTCCAAACAATCGACATTTTGACTTCAAAAATTGCTGCTATGTCTTTAGCCCTTTGTTCTCTTTGTCTGGTTTTGCACAATACAACATCTGCCGGAGATTGCGGAGAAAGACCAATTTCATTGCAAATAGCGCTTTGAACAGCATAAAGTCCCTTGGAACTGGCAAATTCTTGAAGCAAATCTACTGAGTATTTTTCCGTGAAATTCCCAATCAGGGCATTTCTGCTTTGTAATGTGGATTTTTTGCCTTTGTAAGATTTGGGCCAATAGGCATAATATCGTGAATCATCCCCAAAATAAAACAGTTGTTCTGACGATGCAAACTTTCTGGCATCATTGAAAAATTCAATTTCCTTTTCTTTTGTCCAAAGGTCAGGCATAAATTTATTCAATCCTCTTTAATCGTTTCTCGGCTTTTATAACAGATTCTTTCTGAGATGGACATAGTTAAATTTTTCTCTGGCTAACCGATAAAAGTCACCTGTTTTCGGCCGCAGGTCGAAATCGGGCGAACTTGTTTGTTATACAGTATCAAAGTTTCGATTCAATCAGTCTCAATCTAGTTTCATGTTGATCAAGTAAAGTTTTCCAAAATCTAACCATTTTGGCAACGCCTGCTCTGTCTGGATTATCCTTGAACTTTTGAACCCCGTTATTAATTTTTTCTGAATAAAAAAGCGTACAAAAGTCAGTGAGCTTCTGAAGAGTTACTATACTCTCCTGATCGATATAATCGTAAACAGTACCGTCGGATATTGTCTTATTCACTGTCCAAAGAATGATTTTCTGAAAATCGAATAAGACCAAACAATCTTCCATATTATCGCTGTTAGAAGCCTCAAGAACCTCATCGAGTAATCCTTTCCATTCCTGAATTTTCGAAATGTTAAACGATATCTCGAATTTAATATTCCTTTTAATTTTCTTTTTTTTCAGGCAAGCGAGAATAAATGAAGCAAGTAAAGTGACTAAGGTGCCGGCAATAATACCGACAAACACCCAGAAGCCATTGCTAAATGCATGTGACCACCATAGACAAGTTGTGGGCTCGGCGATAGTTTGGGCAAAGGTTTCATTCATTTGGGGAATCCTTTATTCAACTCTATAACAATTTAAATGTTAAGAAATAAATCAACGATATTAGCTATCCAAATATTATTTCTTGATCTCCATCGTATATTAATATGACCCTATTTTTCATGAAAAAGTAAGAAGACTGTTAGATCAGGCAAGCGATGTTATGAAAAATACGGGTTAATGTTTGAAACTCCTCTGCCCGGTATAAACCATTGTAGCATTTGCCTCATTGCAGGCCTCGATTGACTGATAATCATTGTTTGACCCGCCGTGTAGGGACATCCTATCTATCCGAAATCTCTGAAAGTGAATTAGGCGGCTAGTTTGAGGAGGGCGTCCGTCTCGTAGGTTATGGCAAGAGAGAAATTCCTCTCGCCAAGTGCCACAACGACTTTCTCCAATCTCTCATCCACAATGCGGATCTCGGCGATCTGCTTCCTCAAGGACTCCATCACAGCGAGGTCTTCTCTCAGGGTGGCCGAGTGAAGTTTCAAGATCAAAGACAGATACTGTGCGTGGCAGTCATGCAGGTCGGGGATCTGTGACAGAATCCCATCGACTTCGACAGTCTCGTCCTCTCTGAGGAAATATAGAGCGGCTGCCATGCGGACAATAGCTTTCTCTTCCCCAGAAGCAATGGCATTGGAGAGTCCTTCTACAAGGTTCTTCTTTGCATCTCCATACCGTTGAAGTTTCAAAAGCAGAAGGCCACGATAGTAAGGCCGCAACCATTCTCGCCAAGAAGGGGGACCGATGCTTTCGGGCAAGTCCTTCAGCCCTTTCAGCTCCTGACCAATCAGGCCGAGAATGGATCCCCTGACGAATCTGGCTTCCATTGAGAAGGGGTAATCCTGGATAACTTCGTCCACGATCGCGTACGCATCGTCGAATTTATCCATAAGCTTCAGGACATGGCACAGCCCCAGTCTGCAGAAGAACCTTTCTCTATCGTCTACGTTTTTTCGCGCCATGATTCCATGGTAGGCTCGCAATGCATCCTTGAGTTTTCCTTGTCTCTTCGCTATTTCCGCTATCCCTATCTGTGCTCGAATTTCGCTATCGGCGAATTTTGACAATCCTTGTTGTGCCAGATGGATCAGTTCCGCATAAGCGGCTTCTGATTCATCCATAAGCCCCATTCTTCGGAGATTGTCCGCAATAGCTGTGCACACCTTCGGCTCGTTGTTCCAGTTCGGTATGGCCTTATAGGTGTGAATGGCCTTTGCATAGTCACCTTGCTGGGAGTACACGTCTGCTATGGACGATCTTGCGACGTAGCTTTCTCCCAATTGTTCTGCTTGGTCGAAAACTTCCAATGCCTTGTCGTAGTTCCCCGCCCGCTTCAGGTGATTCCCGTACTGTATAAGAGTCCACGCATCGGAGAGAGCCAACTGAAGGGCCTTGTCGAGACAGACGAACTCAAAATCCATTCTGAACATATCAGCGCAACGCTGGGCAATATTGCATAGTGACTTCACCACGTGACTTTCTCCGCCCGAGAACGAAGTCTGCTGTCGGATAAGTTCCCTGAGAAACTTCTCTGCCTTCGCATCGCGGCCTTCAGAAACGGCCTGTGCGATGGCGGCAATCTGCCTCTCTACTCTCTTGAAAGCTTCGTGAACGCCAACCTCTTCCTCATCGCCAGACGTAGGTTTGGCCGCTTCCGTCAGAGAGGCTGCTATTATTTCCTCTTGTTCTTCGCTGGGGAACAATCGACGTGAGAGTTCTTTTCCTAGTATACCTACACCAGACCGAGACTGAGGTGCGAAGAAGTGGAACGCCAGAAGATTCCATTGGGTTGTGAATTCGTGTCTGCTGCCAGCTTTGAGGAGTTGCTTCATCCCACACTTCTCCACCAATGTTGTCCAGATCATTTCCCTCGACTCTGAGAAGTCGCTAAATGCTGTTTCCGCCAGACCCAACCAGAGGTCGGTCAATCTATGGAGCAGTGGCTGCAACTCCGCCAACTCGTCAAGAATAGATGCTACTGCCGAGAAACCATACGATAGAGCAGAGTTAGCAGGCGTGAGAGGAGAACGAGGATTTGCTAAAGGCGCAACGAGGAGACGATCAAGGGCTTTCTCAGAAGACACACGGCTGCCGAGAATCTCCTCAACATGTTCCAAGACTCTCTTTTCAAGAGGCTCTTCAAGTCCCCCGATCGCCAGGTGAAGCAGGGAAACAGTCCGTACGAGCCAATACTCACGTTTTGCTGTTTCCAGAAGAGCGGCGGGGTCGGTGCCCTTGATTTCCTCCCAGTCCTGCACTGCTGAATATATGTACTGGGCCTCGACCGGATCTTGCTCCTGCCCCTCGACCACATCAAGTACGGCGTACTCGCCTATTCCGGGTTTCGGAATAAGAAGAACCCCCGCACTTCTTGAGGATATCCCAATCATCTCAATTTCCTCTTAATAGAGTTGAATTTGGAAATGGCTATGTCCAGATCCAATTTCTCCTCTCTTCTCAGCTTCTTGCCAGTGGTTGCTGTCAAAGACTCAATTGCGTTTCTGTCGAAACTCTTGAAAATGTGTGCTTCAACGAAACTGTCGTTCTTTCGGTCATTGCCGTCTGATTGAATGAGGATTGCCTGCCAATCAGATTCGGTCTGTCCGGCTGAAAGACGGTCCGCCAGTTTGGCAAGAACAAGATAATGCCGATGTTCCCAGCACGCAATGTGGCCGACTGGTAACTTGCTCCCGGGAACGATGCCATGATCTTGGATGAACTTGAAACTATTGGTTTCAAGAAAAGACGTTCGCTTATCAATAGTAATAGAGCGAAGTCGACAGTGTACGGTGCCATAAGTTGGTAGACCATTCTCAGCCAAGGACAATGCACCGTAAATGATGGAATTCGCATAGCTTCCAAACAATATTCCCCCTACCGCGCATCGGTGCCGATCATTGTTGAGACCTGCAGATTTTCGGAGGTTGCCGCCAACCAACTGCTCGTAGTTCGCATATAAGGAGTTAGGGTCCTCGAATAGTTTCCTCGCCACCCCTGCCGGCATAGACACAACCACACCGAATTTTTTCTCCATCAGGTCCGAAAGGGTACAGAACTCCTTCGAACACCCGATTGTAGTAGCTCGCGTTCGTGCATCGTCAAATCTCGTAGCCAGGGCTTTCAGATTCTCA
This sequence comes from Pseudomonadota bacterium, assembly GCA_018897415.1. Classification (GTDB taxonomy): domain Bacteria; phylum Desulfobacterota; class Desulfobacteria; order Desulfobacterales; family ETH-SRB1; genus B13-G4. The sequence goes on along the minus strand of JAHIKR010000334.1, from coordinate 3,231 downwards.
TTGGTGCAGCAACGCCGAACATTCGGGGCACCGACATCGGCTCTGCATGTGGGGCAGTGTCGCTTTGTAGCTGAAAGAGGAGCACCACATACGGAGCAGGTATCCTGGGGACTTAGGGCTGGTGATGCCATCGTCAATGTCCCTTTTTGACCCGGAGGGCCCTCTTGAACTCGACTGGTTCGGATTCCTCACCGCAGATCAGTTCCGGAATCCTTTCTTCATCCAACTCGGACATGATCTATTCTCCCCGTCGAATAATGATATTTTACGTATTTTCTGATAAGTTTCCCACATAAATTTACTCTGTACCACTGTCTTGGATGGCCCAACAATTTAAATGTTAAGAAATAAATCAACAATATTAGCTATCCAAATATTATTTCTTGATTTGCATCATGTATTAATATAACCCTATTTTTCATGAAAAAGCAAGAAGACTGTTAGATCAGGCAAGCGATGTCATGAGAAATACGGGTTAATGTTTGAAACTCCTCTGCCCGGCATAAACCATTGCAGGCCTCGATTGACTTATAATCATTGTTTGACCTTAGAAGATTTCCATTAAGAGTCAAAAATAGACCCCCTATTTCTCAACCTATCAGAGAGTTCACAAAATCCCAATTGATTAGGTGTTCCAGAAAGGAAGCCAAGTAGTCAGGCCTTCTATTCTGATAATCAAGGTAGTAGGCATGTTCCCAAACGTCTACTGTCAAAAGTGGCTTTAGCCCATGTGCAAGCGGTGTGTCTGCATTAGAAGTTTTCATGATCTCCAGATGATTGTCCTTCAAAATCAACCATGCCCAACCACTGCCAAATTGAGTAGTACCCGCATTCTTGAATTGCTCGGCAAACTTCTCATAGCTTCCGAAATCTGAAGCAATTCTCTCGGCTATGGCTCCTGAAGGAGGCCCACCGCCGCCGGGCTTCATGCAGGCCCAGTAAAAGGAGTGATTCCAGACCTGAGCGGCATTATTGAATATCGAACTCATTGAAGTATCTTTCGAAGTTTTTTTTATGATATTTTCCAGGTCTTGATTTGACAGATCTGTGCCTTCAATGAGCTTGTTGGTATTTGTGACATAAGCATTGTGATGCTTTCCATAATGGTATTCGATTGTCTGTTGGCTGATGTATGGGGCCAGTGTATTCTTTTCATAGGGTAAAACAGGCAGACTGATAGTCATGATTCCTCCTTTCAAATGCCTAACGTTTGGTTTATCACCATATTTTCGATTTCCCACTATTTAAGAACAGTGATTGGATCGGTAAATAATTTTGAATTTGGAATTAGTATCTTATTACCATCAGCATCAAGTTCCGTATAACGTAGGTCAATAGAAACAACAATACCCTGGTAACCTGATATCTTTATATGGCTTCCTATCTCAAACGGTCGATATAGTAGGATGAGAACACCAGAAAGAAGATTCGAAATAGTATCTTTTAGAGCAAAACCCAATGCGAATCCAGTCAACCCTAGCCCAGCTACAAGCGCTGATACATTAATACCCAAAGTACCGAACGCCGTAACCAAACCAAATATTATGAGTGTTATACTGCTTGTACGAGCGAAGAGCGAAGTGAGATGTCTATCAAGCTTCAACCGTTCAGCACTTTTAGTAATTACTCTCTTTATTACATTCGCAAGGATAATAAATACGAGGATAACCACTATAACGCCACCTACTCTCGGTAACCAGAGAGAGGTTTCGCCAAGCATCATTTGCAATATATTTCCCATAGATTAATAACCTCTGGTTGTGGCTCACCAAGGAATAGCTAACTATTTAATATATAGTTTCCGGCTAAATATCAAATTCAAAAACAGTTAACAAGCGCCATTTCGTTTTGAACCGCAGAATTCCCGCCTGCCATGCATAGTACACTGGGATGGAACAATAATTGCGGTCCCGATATAAACATTGAGGTGCTATCTCTAATCTGCCCAAAGGCATTGCGGGCAGGTCGAACAAGGAATAATGAATATCGAAGTAATGGAACACCTTATTAAACTTCATAATTCGATATTCCTTGTTCAATATTCGATATTCAATAACAAGCCCTATTTTTTTGGTCTGTAGTACCAGGGGGAACAAAAGATTCTAAAACGAATTGCAAGGGGGAAAACAAGAATAAACAAAATTCTGACCGTCATTTGATATATAGTAAACCATTCGATCTTTCTGATAGAAGTGATTACAGATGGTTTCAAAATAATACGGAAATCAAGCCCTCTTTTTCTGCCCCATGACTTAAGAGAGTGAGAGAAAAAAATTTCCTCACCAGCATAGACCAGCTCACTGAATCCTCCTGTTGCCTCAAAACCTTCTTTAAGGCAATAGATGAAACATCCGGCAGCAAGGCCGAACTTTATAGATAACCAGTTCCAGAAATCTACAAATTTTTGAGCAAATGGCTGTAATGTTTTTTCAGTAGCAACAATAACTCCGCCACCACAGCACATTTCGATTGATAGATTAAACAATGCGGTTTGCAGAAGATCCAGCGGCAGGATAGTATCGGCATCTAAAAATATTAGATATTGTCCTTTAGCAATCTTTGCACCGGCATTCCGCGCGCGGGAAATCTGGTTAACCGGCTCATATATTACACGGGCACCGTTCTCTTTAGCTATTTGTGCGGTATTATCCGTAGAATTATTGTCAACAACGATAATCTCTCCATTGGCTTCAACTGCCTCCATAGATTTCTTAAGGAAATTTAGAGTGTTTGGAAGCCATTTTTCCTCGTTATAAGCAGGAATTATTACTGAATAAGAAATTGTCATGTCCAATCTTGACGGCCTGGTATTTATTGTCAACAGATGTATATTTTATTAGCTTATCGTTATACTAATGAGGATTGCAAGTTAACGTCAACTATGTTACCTAAAACCTGCGTAAACAATCTTGAAGAAAATTTCAATTGTTAATAGTTTCAAAATGTTAATAATATTTTGCTAAATATTAAGTTTGGTGAACTCGTAACAAGTCGAAATTAGGAGATATGCGTGCATAAAGTTCTATTCCTCCCTCATAATAAAGAAATAATGGTTAAGGATGGAGAAAGCCTTATCCGTATTGCCATGGAAGCGGGAGTACATATTAATGCCTCGTGCGGCGGAGAAGGTGTTTGTGGGAAGTGCCGCGTCATCATTGAACAAGGAAAAGTTGACGGAGGAATATCTGAAAAATTAAACGAAGAGGATATTTCCAAAGGCTACCGCCAAGC
>JAHIKR010000333.1 GCA_018897415.1 Pseudomonadota bacterium | reverse complement strand
CAGTCATGAAAAGTTAATACTATGCCACGGTTATTATTCTGTCCTTGAGCACGCTGCATGGCAGGCGGGTATTCGAAATTAGATATTGTTTCGAGTTTCGATATTCGGATTTCGGATTTCGGCAATTGTTCCCCCCACTCAACGACTCGACGACTCAACTATTTGACGATATCTAAACTCAGGCTGAACGTTGACTTTATCATGCCTGATTGTTATTATCCAATGTTATGAAAATAGGAAATGTTATAGAATATATTGACCACCAGAAAATTATGTGCGGGGTCATACTTGAAGTAAAAAAACAGAAACTGCGTGTTCTTACTGAAAACGATCGGGAAATCAAGCTGTCGCCAAGCAGGCTGTCACATAAATGCAATACAAACCTTAATCTTTCAATGGGCAGATATAAACTGGTCGAGGCATTAAAGGTGATAGCCGGCAAACGTAATGCTCTGATTGATCATATAGATATAAAGGAATTGTGGGGAATCCTGAATACAGAAAAAAAATGGATAAATCTTGCAACAATGACTGAATTCTGTTTCCCGGATGGTCCTACTTATGACCATGAATCAGCAGTTGTAAGGGCATTCTTTAAAAACAGATCTTATTTTAAATTTAACCACGATCGTTTTTTCCCCTTTTCAGAGGAACAAGTTGAACAGATTGCCTGTCAGCAGAAAGAAGCCGCCCGGAAAAATCGTATTATAGATGAGGGTTCTGCATGGCTAAAAAAAATGCTTATTGTCGATAAACCTTACCTGCCTGATGATAAAAGAGAATGCGTAGAAATTCTTAAATCCTGTTATCTGTTCCAAAAGGAAAGCCCGAACTACTCTCTTGGCAAGGCGATCCTTAAAAAGGCCGATATAGATAATATGGAACTAATATTCCAAATCCTCGTAAAGCTGGGTATCTGGGATGAAAATGAAAATATTGAATTATACAGGCTTGAAATCCCGACTGTTTTTCCTGACGAGGTCATGGAAAAAGCAACAAATCTGATTAGCGTTCCTAAAGATTTGTCCGAGTATAAAGATCGGCAGGATTTGACCGGCCTCTCTGCGATTACTATAGATGGGCAATCGACTCTTGATTTTGATGATGCTATAAGTATTGAAGATAAAAGTGATCATTATCGACTTGGTATTCATATCGCCGATGTCGGCCATTTTATTAAAAAAGAAACTATTATAGACAAAGAGGCCTTCACCCGCGGCAGCTCCATTTATATGCCTGATCAGAAAATTTCGATGTTTCCGTCAAGCTTCGCTGAAAATCTATGCAGCCTCAGGGAAGGGGAACTGCGTCCATCCATCAGTATAATAATTAAATTAAGCAGATCGGCTGAAATAATCAATTACGAAATAGTTCCTAGCCTGGTTAAGGTTAAAAGACAGCTAACATATTACGATGTTAATACGATAGCTAATGAAGACCACGAAATACTTATCCTTTACGATATAGCAAAAAAGTTTCGGGAGAAAAGATTAAAGCAGGGCGCAACTCAAATATCTCTGCCTGATATCAACGTCTGGTTAGATAATGGCGAAGTAAATGTTACAAAAATAAACAGAGAAAGCCCTGGAAGGATGCTGATTTCAGAAATAATGATTATGGCCAACTGGCTTATGGCTGAATTCCTTCTAAAACATGATATGCCGGCAATCTTTAGGTCTCAGGCTGAACCAAGGGAACGTCTCTACAAGGGAGAAGAAGGTACACTTTTTCAAAACTGTATGCAGCGAAAATTGTTGAGCCGTTTTATTTTAAGCTATGAGCCAGAGAATCACTCGGGCCTTGGATTAAATGCCTATGTTACTGCCACTTCTCCAATACGCAAATATTTTGATCTTGTTACACAGCGTCAGATAAGGGGAATTATAGGTTTAGAAGAGCCTTACACAAAGGAAGAAATAGATAGTATAATACAGCGCCTTGAACAGCCCATGAGTTATGTATCAAAGATTCAATACAGTCGTCACAGGTACTGGTTATTGAAATTTCTTGAAAGGAAAATAGGTGAAAAACAAGAAGCTATCGTTCTCTCCAAGCGAAAGGAAGATTGCCAGGTGCTGCTTGCTGAATATATGATTGAATGTGACCTGCCTATATCTACTGGTATTAATTTAAAGCCTCGGGACCTCATCCACGTTACGATACAACATGTAAATGCAAGAAAAGATGTTATTTCTGTATTTGCCAGCTAACGGTAAAACTTTCACGCTTAGAGACCTTTGAAAAATGTTCAATTTTTCAAAGGTCTCGCTTATCCTTTGGAGTTTATTATATTGTTTTCATTCAAGCGAACCATCTATCCGTTTATCCTGCCGGTATTACTAATTGTCATTTCGGCAGTTATACTGTGGAAATGGCCCAGCTTAATGAATAAAGCAAGTAATATCAGGGAAATAAGGGCGTTTCTGGTCATTTTGCCTATTATGCCCTATATCATTTTTTCCGCCGTTGTTCTGATGGGATGGCGCTATAACAACGCAGGCCTTATCTTGACATCCTTGACACTTGCGCTGTCCTATTTTGTTTTCAGTAGTTATGGCTCCCTATCCTTTCAACAAAAATCAGCCGGCCTGTCGATTTTTGAAGCTGGCGCCTTTTTACTGCCTGTTAACCTTGCCTTTTTCAGTATGATAACCAAACGGCGGATATTTACCACAACCTTTGTTGTTTATCTTCTGCTGCTTGGGTTGCAGCTTGTAGCCGTGTTACTGTTGTGCCGCATGCCAAATTCATCGCATTCACCCCTGTGGACCTTCATTCATAATATATCCCCTCAAATGGCTGACTCGCTTTCACAAGTCTCGACCCGGCTGGGTTCAGGGTTTCATGGGATCCGGCCTGCAGCTTTATTTGCTTTTAGCGGCACGTTTTTATTTCTGCTGATTCGTTTTCTGTTTACCCATGATGCAATCCAGGTCGGTTTTATCGGTACACTGGTAGCGTCCTTTCTAGGAATCATAGCTTTCCGAACGTTTCCGGCCGCTATAATCTATTTTTCAGCAGCCGGCCTGATCTTGATTATTACAACAATCGAGTCATCTTACTTCATGGCCTATGTCGATGAACTCACCGGCCTCCAAAGCCGCCGCAGCATGAATGAAACCCTGATAAACCTTGGGCATAAATATGCGATTGCCATGATAGATGTGGATAATTTTAAGAAATTCAATGACACTTACGGCCACAAGACCGGCGACCAGGTTCTTAAGATGATCGCCGTTCAGTTGAATAAAATAACAGGTAGTGCCAAGACCTTTCGCTATGGTGGAGAAGAATTTGCTGCCATCTTCCCGGGAAAATCCGCAGAAGAGGCCAGACTGCATTTAGAAAAATACAGACATGGCGTTGCCTCGACCCTTTTTATCGTCAGGGGGAAACAGCGTCGCAGGAGCAGCCCTAAAAATCGCGGTAAGCGCAAACTGTTTGGCCAGAAGCAGGACAAGATCACGGTAAGCATTGGTGTTGCCGAACCCAGTAAAAAATTAACAACTCCTGACAAGGTGTTAAAGTCGGCTGACAAGATTCTGTACAAAGCCAAAAAAGCCGGCCGAAACCGCGTGATGGTTTGAGACCTTTAAAAATGTTCGCTTTTGCGGTTCAAGACTTAACACGTTTGCGACGTTTGGGCAGTTTGGAAATTATATCCGTTCTTATTTTTGGAAAAGGTTCGCTCGGATACGCAAAAACAAACCCCTGTCCAAAATCTATGCCCATATCCAACAATGTTCTTAACTCGGCTTTGGTTTCAATTCCCTCAGCTATCACACTTACGCCTGTTTCACGGCCGAATCTTTGTAAAGCCTTTACCAGTTGCTGTTTTATATTGTCCGTGTCTATGTCACGAATAAGGGACATATCAATTTTCAGGAAATCAGGTTTTAACTCGATTATGGATTGCAGAGTCGCATAACCTGCCCCTGCATCATCGATCGCTATTTTAAAACCTAAAGCTCGAAAGTATTCAAGGACACTTCTAAAGACTGAAAAATCGATTATGGCCGATCGTTCTGTAATTTCCAGAACGATTTGATCCGGGGTTAATTTTGAATCAAGCAAAAGGGTAGAGGCTGCTATTTGTCTTAAGTCCGGATCATTTACCGACTCCGGCTCAACATTCAAAAAAAGCATGCGTCCCGGAGCCATCTCGCGCGCGGCAGCTAAGGCTTTTTTTCTACAGAGTCGTTCAAGTTCGATGGTCAGGTCGCTTTGATACGCTATCTTGAACAGTTTATCAGGCCTTTCAAATTCCCCCTGGCCCGGTCCCCTGCTTAAGGCTTCATATCCCACGATCTTATAGTCCGGAAGCTTTACTATGGGGTGAAAAAGGGTATAGATCTCTTCCTCTTTGATTATCTTTTTAAGTTCGGCAAGCCTTTTTTTAGCATCTTTGTCTCTTTCAGATGCCGAATCTTGGAGGGCATCCTCCAGGACTGTGTAAATTTGGCGTTCGAGGCGGATTTCTTTATCGTAATTCAGGATCGCACTCCCAACGTAACAGCCAAATTTTTTAAACAATGCATAATCAAGGGAATCGCGAATGGCATCGGTAATTTTCGAATCTATCCTCTTTTTAATCCTTAGGAGGTCTTCTTTTCTAAGTTCAGATTGCTTGCGAGGCGGCGAAAGGAGGATGGCAAAAGTGTTGCCGCTTATCATAAGCTGTGATACAATATCAGCGCCCCTAAGAGATCCCCCAACTAGCGATTCGAGGATATCAGCCACCATTTTCATTACCTTGTCGAATGCTTTAAAACCGTAAATCTCCTCGATTTTGCTGTACTTGACCACGTCTACGCAAAGCAGGGCCACCTGGTTATAGTTTTGCAGTATCTTTTCGATATCCTTAAAAAGGAGGGGAATAGTCGGAAGACCTGTAACCCTGTCGTGGAGCAATTCCTCCAAATCTTTTTTTTCTTTTACGAGCTTGTTTAACTCAATCCATGATTTTAAAGTTGTAGAATCTTTTTCTGTCAATGCTGACTCCTTTTTT
>JAHIKR010000332.1 GCA_018897415.1 Pseudomonadota bacterium | reverse complement strand
TACCAGGAACTCAAAGGTGCCGATAGAGTCATAATTAGCAGCCGATACTATTCTTAAAGTTGCATCTTTTAAAGCTTTTCTTAATTCCGGAGTTACCTTTTTCCACGGTGAAGGGGTTATTTCCAGCAACTTCTGGTTTTTCCTCTGTGTTGAGCAATCGCGTTCATCGAGCACAACTGAATTGCCGAATGGTCCGCAGATGGCTTGTATTTCCAAATGCCTGACCGAAGTTAAAAACTTTTCAATATATAAATTAGGATTGCCGAAACTGGCCTCTGAAATAGCTGAAGCCTTTTCAAAATTGTGTTCAAGTTCCTCCTGGGAATTAATAATTACAATACCTCTGCCGCCGCCACCGCCTTCACTTTTTATCATGACCGGATAACCGATTTCGTTGGCTATTTTTATTGCTTCTTCAAGATTTACTGCACTATCTGAGCCAGGAATAACCGGGACATCAACTGACTTTGCAATTTCACGGGCCTTAACTTTGTTCCCCAGTTTTTTCATAGGGTCTTCAGAGGGACCAATGAAAATAATTCCATTGTCTTTACAAAGAGAGGGGAATCGGTTGTTTTCTGCTGCAAAACCCCATCCAGGATGAAGAGCCTGTATATTGTGCTGTTTTGCAATACGTACGATTTCTTTTATATCCAGATATCCACCTTCGGTTCGAATAGTGTACGCCTTATCTGCTTTGGTAACATGCGGGGCTGTCTTATCTTCCTCTGTAGCGAAGGCTACATAAATACCTTCCATTTCCCGTATGGTTCGTCCTATACGAAGCGCAGGTATACCACGATTAGCAACTCCTATTCTTACGTTTTTAATTGGCGAATCCATTGTAATTTATCCTCTCAATACTTTTTAAAATTTCTGTGTAAAGAATGTTATAAAACATATAAACAGGAAAAGATTTTGGAACCAAAGCTCTTTTTTTAAGTCATTTTTTTGTTTTTGTCAATCTGAAAGCAAACTATTAAAATATAGCGATGTGTTATGATACCTTTCATATTGACGTAAATGCATGTCTCAGGTAAACTTGTAATCGTTCAAAGGTTCACGGTTCACGGTTCACGGTTCAGTGGTTAAAAAGTTGGTAACCGTTCACGGTTAAAAAAAACAGAAGGTAGAGGAGAATTATGGGGTCCTCTTTTGAAGATTTAGAAGTTTGAAAAAAATCTTGTAGGTTATCAGTACGTCTTTATAAATTATTAAGAGATTGCCGTGAAAAAACTGTGAACTGTGAACTGTGAACTGTGAACCGACAACCGTGAACCTAATTAGTTACGAGAATTATATTATGCTTGGACTAAACATTTTTACCAGCAACCGCCTTGAGATACTGGCTGAACAACTATCAAGGATAATAGGCAATCCTGTTAGCGGTACTTTGCCTTCTCTGCTTTCGGGTGAAATTATTGTTGTTCAAAGCAGGGGAATGGAACGCTGGCTATCAATGGAGCTTGCCAATCACAATGGTATTAGTGCAAATATTTTATTCCCATTTCCAAATGCCTGTCTGAATGAATTTTTTAAAAAACTATTGCCGGATATACTGGAAGAATCTCCATTTGATCCTGATGTTATGACTTTCAGAATTATGGACATCTTACCACAATGCTTGAACAACCCAGGTTTTGAGAGCATTAAAAAATATCTGGAAGATGATAAAAATAAGCAAAAGCTTTTTCAGTTGTCTGAAAAGATTTCAGAGACTTTTGACCAGTACCTTGTTTTCCGGCCGGAGATTATTTTCAAGTGGGAAGATGGAAAAGAAGATCACTGGCAGGCAAAACTGTGGCGTAAACTTATATACGGTAATGAAAATCAACACAGAGCCTGGCTTAGAAAAGCCTTAATACAAAAAGTCAGGGACAGAGCCGATAGAATATCTGATCTTCCTGAAAGGATATTTATATTTGGCATATCCTATCTCCCACCCTTTCATACCAAGGTATTTGTAGAATTATCCAATATTATACAGGTTGACTTTTTTGTTCTAAACCCCTGCATGGAATATTGGGCAGATATTGTTTCTGAGAAAGAGAAAAATAGAATTAAGAGAAAATACGTCACAGAAGCCTCCGTATTAGCATTAGATGACCTTCATCTTGAAACAGGTAACAGACTCCTTGCATCTATGGGAAAACAAGGAAGAGATTTTTTTGAACTTATCAGTGGATTTGACTGTGAATTATATGAGCTTTTCGAGGATCAGGCAGAATATGACATGCTTTCATGTATTCAGTCAGATATATTATATTTAAGAGACAGGGAACACACTAAAAATAAATTTTCAATTAATATTGAGACAGACACCTCCATTCAGGTCCATTCGTGCCACAGTCCCATGAGAGAAATTGAGGTTTTGCACGATAATTTGCTCGCTATGTTCGAAAAAATCCCAGAACTTAGACCAAAAGATATTATCGTAATGACACCTGACATAGAGACCTATGCTCCATTTATCCATGCTGTATTTGATGTCCAGGCATATGATTCATTGCGTATCCCTTTCAGTATTGCAGACCGTAGCATTAGAAAGGAAAGCCGAATTATTGATTCATTTCTGTCAATACTCGATCTAAAAAATAGCAGATTAGGGGCAGACCAAATTATTTCTCTTCTGGAATCGTTAGGGATAAAAGAAAAATTCGAAATGACTGAATCGGATATACAGATTATCAGGCGCTGGATAGATGATACAAGAATTAGATGGGGAATTGATGCTGCAAGCCGTACCAAGTTAAATCTCCCTGCATTCCCTGAAAACACCTGGATGGCCGGCACTGATAGGATGTTGTTGGGATATGCGATGTCCGGTCATGAAAGAGATATGTTTTGCGGAATTCTTCCCTATGACAATATTGAAGGCAATGAGGTCAAAATTCTGGGAAGATTTCTTGAATTTCTGGACAGAGCCTTTAAGTGTGTAAACGACCTAAACCAACCTAAAACATTATCCAGATGGTATGATACTCTTAACTCTATAATTGACAGGTTTTTCCCACAGAATGACGATGATATTGAATATGACATACAGGTTATACGCTATATTCTTGATGACATATCAAGGAAGCAAGAGCTGTCCGGTTTTGATAAGGATGTAACTATTGAGGTTATAAGAACATATCTTGAAAGGCGTTTTGAACGTGAGAATTTAAGCTCGGGTTTTATTTCAGGAGGGGTTACATTTTGTGCGATGCTTCCAATGAGAAGTATTCCGTTTAAGGTTGTATGCCTTGTAGGTATGAATAATGACGCATTCCCGCGCGATTCAAAAACTTTAAGCTTTGATATTATAGCAAAAGATCCAAGGCCGGGAGATAGATTAAGAAGAAATGATGACAAATATCTTTTCCTTGAGGCACTTATTTCGGCAAGGAAGAAGCTTTATATTAGTTATGTGGGGCAGAGCATCGAAGACAACACTCAGATTCCTCCCTCCGTTGTTGTAAGTGAATTGCTTGACTACATTGATGAGGGTTTTTATGTTCCAGAAAAATGCATTTTTGATCATGTTATAACTAAACACAGACTACAGGCTTTTTCTCCAGAGTATTTTAAAACAGGCAATAAGCTGTTCAGCTATTCTGAGGAGAATTTTATTGATAGTAGGAGAGCTTTTGAATCTAGAGGATCTTCTCATTTTATTTCGACAGAGCTTTCAGAGCCATCAGATGAATGGAAGAGTATAGACATTGAAACTTTAGCCTTTTTTTTCAGCAATCCTGCCAAATTTTTGATTGAAAAGCGGCTCGAAATATACCTTGAAGAAACATTGCCTGTTTCAGACGACAGGGAAGCATTTACAATAGAAGGCATTGAAAAGTACCATGTGGAGCAGAGACTTTTTCAAAATTGTATATCAGGGTTTGACTTGAGACATTCGTTGCCTGTATATAAAGCAATGGGGCGACTTCCTTGCGGCAACGTAGGGGAATTTTATTACAGAGAATCAGGAGTTAATATAGAAGATTTTGTCGGCAGAATAAATGATTTTAAGAAAGATAACAAATATCTTTCTCCTGTTCAAGTTAGTCTGGATGTCTCAGATTTTAAAATAACCGGCGTGCTGGATAATATTTTAGAGTTTGGCCTGGTTAATATCCGTTACGCAAACAGGAAGTCAAAAGATCTTTTAAAATCCTGGATTTATCACCTTGTTCTTTGCTCATTGGCTGAACAAAACTATCCGAAAAAGAGCCATCTTGTTTGTAAAGATGAAATATGGAGATTTGATCCTGTTAAAGAAAGTAAAGATATTTTAGAGAATTTACTTGCGTTATACTGGCAGGGATTATCAAAATTGATTCACTTTTTTCCTGAGTCATCGCTTGATTATAGCCAAAGGACATTGATGAAAAATGAAAACTGGCGGACTGCGTTAAATTACTCGAGAAAAAAATGGATTGGAGGTTATTACAGAGGCGGCTGGAGCGAGTCGGATAATCCTTATTATAAGCTTTGTTTTAGTAAAATAGATCCGTTTGATAAAGAATTCAGAAAAATTGCAGAAAAAGTTTTTGCTCCGCTTTTAAAGCATTGCAGGAAAATCTAACTCAAGTTTTGCGCCCCCGCTATTTATCAAAAGCTTTAAAGGGGATAAAGGACTGAATAAAATTTTTAAAGCGAAATATGATAACTGGGACTTCGAGGACGGCACCATAAAACAAAGTCTGTATGATGCGAAATAACCCGGCAATAATTCCACACGCTATATTTACTTTGTGCCTGTTCTTGGCGCATGTCATGAATTACTGGTTAAAAAGAACAAACAAATTATTTCTCTTTAAAAATTTTATTCAGTCCTTTATCCCCTTGGCATTGAAAGGAATTAAGGGCGCGAAAATTGAGATTTAACATCACTGGAGGATTTTATGTTAACCCGCTTAAAGATTTCAGGTTTCAAAAACCTTGTTGATGTTGATATTCGTTTTGGGCCGTTTAATTGTATCACAGGAGTGAATGGCTCCGGCAAATCAAATTTATTTGATGCTATCAAATTTCTGAGCGCCTTGTCTGACAGAACGTTAATTGATGCTGCTATTTCTGTATGCGGTGAAGGAGAAAAAACGTTTGATATACGCAGTATATTTCACTGCGCCGGCGGTAACTATAATAGTGAGATGTCTTTTGAGGCAGAGGTTATAATTCCTGAAGAAGGTATTGACGATTTAGGCCAGAAAGTCAAGGCCAGCATTACATTCTTGCGTTATATTGTTACTATAGCATACAGAGCTGATAATAGCCTTCCTTCCTTGGGATCACTTGAATTAGTTCGAGAAGAACTAGACCGTATAAATCTGCAAGATGCTTCCAAACATTTAAAATTTCCTCATAAAGCAGGTGTATGGCGAAAGTCTGTAATAAAGGGCAGGAGAACTTTGCCCTTTATAAAAACCGAAAATTCGGGAAAGCAGAAAGGTTCCAGTATTATTAAATTAATTCAGGATGGAATTAAAGGGCGAACAAAGACTTTTCAGGCTGCCAGCCTTCCTCGTACTGTTCTTTCTGCAGTAACCGCTGAGAATCCTACAGTATTTTTGGCACGACATGAAATGCAGTCCTGGCGGGTATTACGCCTGGAGCCGTCTTCATTATGGAGACCTGATAAGTTTGCAACTCCTCCTGGATTAGGCGCCGATGGTTCTCACCTTTCTGCAACTTTGTATTATCTATCACGCCTCCGGGGTAGCTCAAATAAAGCTTCCGACAATAAAGCTGCATTGATATATGATCAAATTGCTTTACGTTTATCGAAACTTAGTGAGGATGTTTATAAAGTAAGAGTTGAACACGATGAAAAACGAGAACTTTTGACATTGGAAGTTGTTGATCATGATGGTACAGTTCATCGGGCAAATTCGGTTTCCAGCGGGATATTGCGCTTTTTAGCTATGATCGCCTTAAAGTTGGATACAAGGGCGGGGGGACTTATTTGCCTGGAGGAACCAGAAAATAGTATTTATCCTGATCGCATTCCAGAAGTTTTAAAACTTCTTCGGGATATCGCTACAAATCCGAAAAGGCCGGTTGGACCGGACAACCCTCTTCGCCAGATTATAATTAATACCCATTCGCCTATTATTTTGAATCAAGTTTTTGCTGATAACCTGTTATTTGCTGAATTGAAAGAATTAGAACGCGCCGGCCTGAAATTTAAAAGAGCTTGTTTTAGCTGTTTGCCTGATACGTGGCGAAAAAAAGCTTTCCCTGAATCAGATACAGTTTCTAAGGATAGACTTTTTTCCTATTTAAAATCTATATTTCCTGCCGAAGAACAAGCATTAGATATAAATCCAAAATCGAAGCATAAAAAATCAGAAAGCACTGACGATCGGCCTGACTTACAAATGCGGCTTCCATCTTTTAGTGATGTTTAAACCTAAAACGGTGTTTTCAAGATGTGACAGTATTTGCATTCAACACTTATCAGGCGGTTAATAATTTTTTGTTTTTTTATTAAGGCTACCTATTATGGTTCTAAAAAAATAAAGAAGATGACGGCAGAAGAAGCATTAAAATATTTGCAAGCTAACAAAATGTTGAGCCGACCGCAGAAGGTCGTGCCGACACATAGATTGAGGGCGGCGGCTCAGTTCAGACGTTCTGCGGTAAAATACAATCAGCAAATTCACCCCATCAGGTTGCTTTTCCGGTTGGAAATATGATTCGGCTGCTTAAAGGAAATCACATTTGAGTAGCCATTTACAGGATAAAGGAGGCAATATGGGAAAATTAGGGCAC